>JAOPZO010000144.1 GCA_025964065.1 Solirubrobacterales bacterium
CGAGGTGGAGCGGACCGGGTCCGGCGCGTCGCCGTCCCCTCCGCCGCAGGCGCTGAGCGCGAGCGCGGCTCCCAGGACGGCGAGGGTGGTGCGGGGCAGGCGGTGGATCACCGCCCCAGGGTCGCAACTCCGGGCGTAGCATCCCCCCATGGCCATCTCCCCTCCCCGTCCGGGCGCCGGCCGGGTCACCCACGAGGTCACGAACCAGGTCCCGCCGCTCGCGCCGTCCAACCTGTTCACGACGAACGCCCCGCTCGTGGAGGCCCTCGCGCGCGAGGGCGGGAGCTGGGGCCACGACCGGGTCGCGGGGATGGGCGAGCGCTGGGGCTCGGAGCAGGCGCTCGAGTGGGCCGTGCAGGCGAACGACAACCCGCCCGTCCTGCGGACGCACGACCGCTACGGCCACCGCATCGACGAGGTCGAGTTCCACCCGGCGTGGCACGAGCTCATGCGGCTCTCCTCGGAGAGCGGCGTCCACGCGCTGCCGTGGACGAGCGAGCAGCCCGGCGCGCACGTGGTCCGCACCGCCGTCTCGCTGCTCGGCGGCCAGGTGGAGGCCGGACACGGCTGCCCGATGACCATGACGTTCGCGGCGGTGCCCGCCCTGCGGGTGCAGCCCGAGCTCGCCGCGGAGTGGGAGCCGCTGCTCACCGCCGCGAGCTACGACCCCCGGCTCGTGCCCGCGCACGAGAAGGGCTCGGCGAAGTGCGGCATGTCGATGACGGAGAAGCAGGGGGGCTCCGACGTCCGCGCGAACACGACGACGGCGACGCCGCTCGGCGCGGGCGGCCCGGGCGAGGAGTACGTGCTGCGCGGCCACAAGTGGTTCACGAGCGCCCCGATGTGCGACCTGTTCCTCGTGCTCGCGCAGACCGAGGAGGGCGTGGGCTGCTTCGCGGTCCCGCGGATCCTGCCCGACGGCTCCCGCAACCCGTTCTTCCTGCAGCGCCTGAAGGACAAGCTCGGCAACCATTCCAACGCGAGCTCCGAGGTGGAGTTCGACGGCACCTGGGGCCGCCTCGTCGGCGAGCCCGGCCGCGGCGTGCGGACCATCATCGAGATGGTCGGGCACACGCGCCTGGACTGCACGATCGGCTCCGCGGCCGGCATGCGGATGGCGGTTGCGCAGGCCGTCCACCACGCCCGGCACCGTGCGGCGTTCGGGCGGACGCTCGCGGACCAGCCGCTCATGCAGAACGTCCTGGCGGACCTCGCGCTCGAGTCCGAGGCGTCGACCGCGCTGGCGATGCGCCTCGCGCGCGCCTACGACGAAGGGGACACCGCGCTCAAGCGCCTCGGGACCGCCGTCGCGAAGTACCACGTGTGCAAGCGCTTCCCCGGCGTCGCGTTCGAGGCGCTCGAGTGCCTGGGCGGCAACGGCTACGTCGAGGAGAGCGGGATGCCGCGGATCTACCGCGAGGCGCCGCTCAACTCGGTCTGGGAGGGCTCGGGCAACGTCAACGCGCTCGACGTCCTGCGGACCCTCGCGAAGGAGCCGGGCGCCTTCGACGTCTTCTTCGCCGAGCTCGACGCCGCCACGGGCGCCGATGCGCGCTACGACGCGTTCGTCGGGACGCTCAAGGGGACCTTCGCCGACCCGGCGTCGCTCGAGGTGCGGGCCCGCCGGGTCGTCGAGGACATGGCGGTCGCCTGGCAGGCCGGCCTGCTGCTCCGCAGCGCGCCGCACCCCGTCTCCGACGCCTTCTGCGCGGCCCGGCTCGGCGGCGACCGCGGGCTCAACTACGGCACCCTCCCCGCCACCGCGGACCTCGCCGCGATCACGGACCGCGCGCTGCCCGCCTGACCGCCTGCCACGATGGGAGCCATGGGCGGCTCCTTCCAGCTCGCGCGGCTCTTCGGGATCCGCATCGGCGCGAGCCCGAGCTGGTTCGTGGTCCTGTTCGTCATGGTCTACGCCCTCACGGGCTACTTCGAGGACGTTCTGGGCAGCGAGGGGCGCCAGGCGTTCCTCGTCGCGGTGCTCGCCGCGTTCCTGTTCTTCGTCTCGATCGTGCTGCACGAGCTGGGGCACGCGCTCGTCGCACGCCGCGAGGGGATCGCCACGAGCGGCATCGACCTCTGGTTCTTCGGCGGGGTCGCGAAGCTCGACCGCGACACGCTGGACCCGGGCGAGGAGTTCCGGATCTCCGCGGCGGGCCCCGCCGTGACCGCGGGACTCGTCGTCCTCGCGGCGGGCGTCGCGATCGCGGTGAGCTCCACGGGGGACGTGCTCGACGCGGCGCGCTTCGCGGATTCGGGCGTCTCGGCCACCGTCGCGCTCCTGAGCTGGCTTGCGACCATCAACCTCTTCCTGCTCGTCTTCAACATGGTCCCCGCGTTCCCGCTCGACGGTGGGCGCATCGCGCGCGCCCTGGCCTGGCGGATGACGGGCGACAAGCACCGCGGCACCCGCATCGCGGGCCGGATGGGGCAGGCGTTCTCCGTCGTGCTGATCGGCCTCGGCGCCTACGTCGCGCTGAACGGCGACACGTTCAACGGCATCTGGTTCGTCGTGCTCGGCTTCTTCCTCGGCCAGGGGGCGCGCGACGCGGTCGTGGGCTCCCGCTTCTCCGAGGCGATCGACGGCGTCACCGCGGCCGACGTCATGGCCCCGAGCCCGTACGCGATGGCCGGCGCCACGCCGCTCGGGGAGGCGCGGGCCGAGCTCGCCCGGCAGGGCTGGCCCTGGACGGCCGTGGTCGACCCTGAGGGCCGACTGCTCGGGGTGCTCGAGGCCGACGCACCGGACGACGCGGCCACCGCCGCGGACGCCGTCGCCGCCG
>JAOPZO010000146.1 GCA_025964065.1 Solirubrobacterales bacterium
CGCCCGTTCCTGCTCGCCGCCCAGGCCGGGCAGGCCTCCGCCGCCGTCGGGGCCGTGGTGCAGCAGCTGCGCATCGCGACCTGGGCTGCCGGCGCCGCCTCCACCGCCGAGCTCTCCGAGGAGCACCTCACCGCATGAGCCGCATCGTCGTCATCGGAGCGGGCCTGGGCGGCCTCGGCACCGCCCTGCGCCTGCAGGGGATGGGCCACGACGTCACGGTCCTCGAGCAGCGCGACGCCCCGGGCGGCCGCGCCTCGCAGATCAAGGACGGCGGCTTCACCTGGGACACCGGCCCGTCGCTCGTGACGATGCCCTGGGTCCTCGAGGAGGTCTTCGCCGCGGGCGGCCTCGACTTCCACCGGGAGGTCACGCTCCGCGAGCTCGATCCCTTCTACCGCATCTTCTGGGCCGGGGAGGACCGCCACCTGGACTTCGTCCGCGACCCGGGCGCGATGCAGGCCGAGATCGCGAAGTTCTCCGCCCGCGACGCGGCCGCGTTCCCGGGCTACATGGACGCGATGAAGCCGATCTACGACGACGGCATCCTCGCCGCGGGCCGGCAGAAGTTCGACTCGATCCCGCAGCTTCTGAGGTTCACGCCGAGGATGGTGAAGCTCGGCGCCGCGCTTCCCCTGCACTACGCCACGAGCCGGCACTTCAGGCACGAGCGGATTCGCGAGGCGTTCTCGTTCCACTCGCTGTTCATCGGCGGCGACCCGTTCCGCGTGCCCGCGATCTACGGCGCGCTCGTCTACCTCCAGTTCCTCGACGGCGTCTGGTACGCCGACGGCGGGGTCTACGCGATCATCGAGGCGATGGCCTCCGCGCTCGACGTGCGCTGCGGCGACGGGGTGGAGCGCATAGAGACCGCGGGCGGGAAGGTCACGGGGGTCGTCACGGTCGGCGGGCGGCGCATCGCCGCGGACGCCGTCGTGACGAACGCGGACGCGATGCGGGTGCACGAGATGCTCGGCACCCCCAAGCCGCGCCGGCCGCTCAAGCCGTCCATGTCCGCCTTCCTGCTGTACCTCGGGACGGACAGCCGGTTCCCGAAGCTCGGCCACCACACGCTGCTCGTGGGCAGCGGCTACCGGAAGTTCATCAAGGACGTCACGGGCGGCCGACAGCTGCCCTCGAACTTCTCGACCTACGTCCACGCGCCGAACCGCACGGAGCCCGCGATGGCGCCCGACGGCGGTGACTCGCTCTGCTTCCTGCTTCCCGTCCCGAACCTCCGCTCGGGCACGGACTGGGCGCGGGAGGGCGACGCGCTGCGCGACGCGCTCGTCGCGGACCTCGAGACGACCTTCGGGCTGACGGGCCTCGAGGCGAGCGTCCGGGTCGAGCACCGCATGGATCCCGCCGACTTCCGCGATCGCTACGGCGCGCTCGACGGGAACGCCTGGGCGATGGAGCCGACCCTCCACCAGTCCGCGTCGCTGCGCCCGCCCAACCGCGACAAGCGCGTGCGCGGCCTCTACCGCGTCGGGGGCGGCACCCACCCGGGCGCCGGCATCCCCGGAGTGCTGCTGGGCGCCGAGATCACCGCCGGGCTCGTCGCCGAGGACTTCGGCCGCGGCGCCGGGACCCACGGGGGGGGCCATGCTGCTCGGGCCTGAGAAGCAGCTGCTCGCCGAGGCGCGCCGAACGACGCGGACCGTCGCGCGGACGTTCGCGATCGCCGTGCGGCTCCTGCCGCGCGAGGTGCGCGACGACGTCTACCTGCTCTACCTCGTGTTCCGCACGCTCGACGACCTCGTCGACGAGGGCCGCCCGCAGGCCGCCGCGCGCGTCGGCGCGGTCGAGGCATGGTGCCGCGGCGGCGTCCCCGCGACGACCGAGGCGCGGATCCTGGACGACCTCGAGCGCCGCCACCCGATCCCGCGCGACGCGGTGGCCGAGTTCTGCGCCGGGATGCGCACGGACCTCGATTTCTCCCCGCCGCGCACGGAAGCCGAGCTCGACACGTACTGCTACCGCGTCGCCGGCACGGTCGGCGTCGTGATGGCCGCGCTGCTCGGAACGGACGGCGACCCCGCGCAGGCGCACCGCGCCGCCGCCGCGCTCGGCATGGCGATGCAGCGCACGAACATCCTGCGGGACATCGACGAGGACCGCGGGAACGGCCGGGTCTACCTCGCCGAGGAGAGCCTGCACCGCTTCGGGGCGGCCGATCCCGGCCGGCGCGAGCGGCTCCTGCGCGACCAGATCGCGCGCGCCGACGCGCTCTACGACGAGGGGATCGCGGGCATCGTCCTGCTGCGCTCCGGCGGTCGCGCCATCCGCGCCGCCGCCGCGATGTACCGCGAGATCCTGCGCCAGATCGAGCGCGAGGGCTACGGCGCCCGCGAGGGGCGCGCCGTCGTCTCGCGCCGGCGCAAGCTCGCGGTCGCGGCGCGTCGCGGCCTCGTGGCCTGAGCGTCCCGCCCTCGCGCTCCGCACCGCCGTGGAGCGCCGCGTTCCGCTCCACGGCCGCCGGCCGGTGGTCGAGCGCTACGAGTGCGCTGCCTCGCGCACCCGCTCGGGCTTGGGCAGGAACGTGTACTCGGACGGGTCGAGCACCTTCGTCGCCGCGACGTACTCGCCCATGTAGCCCGGCCAGTTCGTGACGATCCGGCCGCGCTCGTCGCGGTACCAGGAGTCGCACTGCGTCCAGGCCGTGCCGTCGAAGCGCTTCTGCACTTCCAGGTCCGACGCGGCCTCGACCTCCGGGCGCACCGCGATCGCGCCCGCGCCGCGCTCGCGCACCTGCTGCAGCGCCTGGCGCAGGTAGCCGGCCTGTGCCTCGAGGTAGGTCACGATCGAGCCGCCCGAGGTGTTCGTGTTCGGCCCGTACATGACGAACAGGGACGGGAAGCCCGGGACGCTGATGCCGAGGTGCGCGTGCGCGCCCTCCGCCCATGCCTCGCGCAGGTCACGGCCCTCCGAGCCCGTGACCTCCATCGGGAACATGAACTGCGTCGTCTTGAAGCCCGTGCCCCAGATGACGCAGTCGACCTCGTGCACGCGCCCGTCGGCGGTGACGACGCCCTCGGGCACGAGGCCGATGACCGCGTCGGTGACGAGCTCGACGTTCTCGCGCTGGAGCGCCGGCAGGAAGTAGGAGCTGAACAGCACGCGCTTGCAGCCGAAGGTGTAGTCGGGCCACACCCTGCGCCGCACCTCCGGGTCGCGGAGCTGCTTGGCCATGAAGCGCCTGGAGCGCAGGTGCACGACGCGCCCGACGGTCCTCGGGTGGCGGATCGCCAGGGTGAGCGCCTCGCCGTAGTGGAAGACGAACCGGCGTCGGTAGGCCTGCAGGCCCGGGACGTGCTGGATCGCGGCACGGACCCAACGCGGGTACGGGAGGTTCTTGCGCGGCAGGAACCAGTTGCCCGAGCGCTGGAACACCGAGAGCTTCGCGACCTCCTTCGCGATCTCCGGGACGAACTGCACGGCGCTCGCGCCCGTGCCGACCACCGCGACGCGCTTGCCGGCCAGGGGGTACTGGTGGTCCCAGCGGGCGGAGTGGAACGTGTGGCCGGCGAAGTCCTCCGTGCCCGGCAGGCGCGGCTGCGTCGGCTGGTGGAGCTGGCCCGTGGCGATGACGACCGCGTCGGCCTCGTAGGTGTCCCCCGCCTCGGTCTCGACGGTCCAGCGGCAGTCGACGTCGGAGAAGCGGCAGGCCGTGACGCGCGTGTCCGGCGTGAGCAGGCGGTCGACGCCGTGGTCGCGCGCGACGTCGTTCAGGTACTGCAGGATGTCGGCCTGGGTCGGGCACAGGCGCTTCCAGTCGCGCCGCTGCGCGAAGGAGAACGAGTAGAGGTGGCTCGGCACGTCGCACGCCGCGCCGGGGTAGGTGTTGTGGAACCACGTCCCGCCGAGCCCGGGCGCCGCGTCGAGCAGGGTCAGGTCGCGGAAGCCGTGCTCCTGGAGCTGGATCGCGGCGGCGATGCCGCCGAACCCAGCGCCGATGATGATGACCGAGGGATCTGACACGGGCGTCAACTTAGTGCACGGAGGCGGCCGTGCGCGCC
>JAOPZO010000149.1 GCA_025964065.1 Solirubrobacterales bacterium
TCGAGGCGGGCGCCGCCGAGCGCCTCGTCGAGGAGGCCGCCGCGCTCGGTCCGCTCCTCGGCCTGGTGAACAACGCGGGGGTTCGTCACGACGGCCTCGCGCTGCAGCTCACCGACGAGGAGTGGGACGCCGTCATCGCGACGAACCTCACCGCCGCCTTCCGCCTGACCCGCGCCGTCCTGAAGCGCGCCGTCCGCGCCCGCTACGGCCGGATCGTCAACGTCGCCTCCGTCGTCGGCCCGCGTGCCAACGGCGGCCAGGCGAACTACGCCGCCGCCAAGGCCGGGCTCATCGGCATGACGAAGACCGTCGCCGTCGAGGTCGCCCGCCGCGGCGTCACGGTCAACGCCGTCGCCCCGGGCTTCATCGACACCGCCATGACGGCCGACCTCCCCCGCGAGCTGCTGGAGGGCGTGCCCGCGCGCCGCCCCGGCCGCCCCGAGGAGGTCGCCGACGCCATCGCCTTCCTCGCCTCCGACCGCGCCTCCTACGTCACCGGCTCGACGCTCTTCGTCGACGGCGGCATGGGCGCCTAGGCCCCCGAACTCCCCACCCCAACCAAGGAGAACCGCATGTCCACCGTCACCGCCACCGACGTCGAAGCGACCGTCACCGAGGCCCTCGAGAGCTTCGGCGCCGACGCCGACCAGATCACCCGCGACGCGACCCTCGAGTCGCTCGACATCGACTCGCTCGACCTCGCGGAGCTCTCCCAGATCGCCGAGGAGAAGTACGGCGTCGCCCTCAAGGGCTCCGACGCCGAGCGCCTCAAGACGGTCGGGAACTGCATCGACCTCATCGTGGAACGGGCGGGCTGAGATGCGGCGGGTCGTCATCACCGGGATGGGCGCGGTCACGCCGCTCGGCGTCGGCGCCCGCACCCTGCACGAGCGCTGGACCGCCGGCGCGTCCGGTATCGAGGGGGGCGAGGGCGCCTGCACGGCCTTCGTCCCCACCGAGCACCTGTCCAAGAAGGAGGCGCGCCGCGCCGACCGCTTCTCCCAGCTCGGGATCGTCGCGGGCGACGAGGCCCTGGCCTCCGCCGGCTGGGACGAGGGGCTGCCCTACGACCCGGACCGCATCGGCTGCGTCATGGGCACGGGCATCGGCGGCATCGAGACCCTCACGCACGGCCAGGACCGGCTCATGGCCGACGGCCCGCAGGCGGTTCCGCCGCTGTCCGTGCCCCTCATGATGAGCAACGCGGGCGCCGCCTCGCTCTCGCTCCGCCACGACCTCCGCGGCCCCGTCTTCGGGATCGTCTCGGCCTGTGCCGCGGGCGCCCACGCCATCGGCACCGCGCTGCGCCTCGTGCAGTGCGGCGACGCCGACGCGGTCGTCACGGGCGGCTCGGAGGCCTCCCTCACCCCGCTCGCCCGCGCCGCGTTCGCGCAGATGAGCGCGCTGTCGCCGACGGGCATCTCGCGCCCGTTCGACGCGCGCCGCGACGGCTTCGTCATGGGCGAGGGCGCCGGCGTCCTCGTGCTCGAGGAGGAGGAGGCCGCGCTCGCCCGCGGCGCCCGCATCCTCGGCCGCCTCGCGGGCTACGGCACCACGGGCGACGCCCACCACCTCACCGCGCCGGACGCCGCGGGCCGCGGCGGCGCGAAGGCGATCGGCCTGGCGCTCAAGGACGCGGGCTACACCGCGATCGACGTCGACTACGTCAACGCGCACGGCACGAGCACGCCGCTGAACGACCGCGCGGAGACCATGGCGATCAAGCTCGCGCTCGGCGAGCGGGCGATGGACATCCCCGTCTCGAGCACGAAGTCGGCGATCGGCCACCTGCTCGGCGCCGCGGGCGCGGTCGAGGCGGTCGCGACGGTCCTCGCGCTCCGCGACCGCGTCGCGCCGCCCACGCTCGGGTGGGAGGAGGCCGAGGAGGGCCTCGACCTCGACTACGTCCCCGGCCACGCCCGCCCGCTCGAGATCGCGGAGTCCGGCCCGGCGGTCGGCCTGTCGAACTCGTTCGGCTTCGGCGGCCACAACGTCGCTCTCTGCCTGGAGGCCGCATGACCCTCGCGCTCGCACCCCGCCCGCAGGAGAAGCTCTCCGCGCTCGAGCGCCTGGAGGCGCTCTGCGACCCCGGCTCGCTGCAGCTGATCCGCGGCGACGTCATCTCGGGTCGCATGGGCCAGAAGGCGATCGGCGGCGACGGCGTCATCGGCGCGACGGGCTCCGTCGACGGCCGCCCGATCGCCGCCTACGCGCAGGACCCGTCCTACATGGGCGGCTCGCTCGGCGAGGTCCACGCGGACACGATCTGCCGCGTCCTCGAGGTCGCCGGCCGCGGGCGCATCCCCGTCGTCGGCTTCGTCGAGTCCGCCGGCGCGCGCCTCCAGGAGGGTGTCAGCGCGCTCTCGGGCTACGGCCGCATCTTCCGCCACCACGTCGCCCTCTCGGGCGTCGTCCCGCAGATCAGCGTGATCTGCGGCGCGAGCGCCGGCGGCGGCTCCTACGCCCCCGCGCTGACGGACGTCGTCGTGATGACGAAGGCCGCGTCGATGTTCCTGACGGGCCCCGGGATCGTGAAGGAGGTCATGGGCGAGGACGTCTCGCTCGCCGGCCTCGGCGGTCCCGCGGTGCACGAGAGGAACGGCGTCGCGCAGCTCGTCGCGGAGGACGACCTCGACGCCGCCTGGGTCGTCCGCGACCTCCTCGACTACCTGCCGCAGCACGCGGGGGAGGCGCCCAAGCGGTGGCCGACGGTGCCGCCGCCAGCGGACGTCGCCGTCGACGCCGCCGTCCCCGACGACCAGCGGAAGGTCTACGACGTCCGCCACGTCGTGCGCGGCCTCGTCGACGGCGGGCGCATGCTCGAGCTCAACGCGAAGTGGGCCCGGAACATCGTCACGGGCTGGGCGCGCCTGGACGGCCACGCGGTCGGGATCGTCGCCAACCAGCCCAAGTGGATCGGTGGCGTGCTCGACGCGGACTCCGCCGCGAAGGCCGCGAAGTTCGTGCAGACCTGCGACCTCTTCGGCGTGCCGCTCGTCGTGCTCGTCGACACGCCGGGCTTCCTGCCGGGCACGGGGCAGGAGAAGATCGGCGTCATCCGCCACGGCGCGAAGCTCGTGCACGCGTTCGCCGCGGCGCGCGTGCCGCGCATGACGGTCGTGCTCCGCAAGGGCTACGGCGGCGCGTTCATCGCGATGAACTCCCGCGACCTCGGCGCCGACCTCGTCCTCGCCTGGCCGCGAGCGCAGATGGGCGTGATGGGGCCCAAGCAGGCCGTCGACCTCGTGCACCGCCGCGAGATCGCCGCCGCCGCCGATCCGGGCCGCGCCCGCGACCTGCTCGCGGACACCTACGCCGCGGAGCACCTCACCGCCGCGGCGAGCGCCGCCGCGGGCGTCATCGACGAGGTGGTCCCGCCCTCCGGCACCCGCGAGCGGCTCGCCCGCGCGCTCGGGACGTTCTCCGGCAGCGTGCCGGGGCCGCGCCCCAACCGGAACATGCCGCTGTGAGCGTCGCCACGCTCGAGTGGAACGCGCCGTTCGAGGCCCTCGAGGAGGGCCTCACGTTCGCGACGGGCGAGCACGAGGTCACCCAAGCCGAGGTGCTCGCGTTCGCCGAGCTCACCGGGGACCACCACCCGCAGCACACCGACGCGGCCTGGAGCGCCTCGAGCGCCTTCGGCGAGCAGATCGCCCACGGCATGTTCGTCGTCTCGCTCGCCGCCGGCCTCGTGCCGTTCGACCCCGACCGGGTCATGGCGCTGCGGTCGCTCAAGGACGTCACCTTCAAGCGGGCGGTGCGCTTCGGCGACCGCATCCGCGTCGAGGGGAGCCTCGACGGCCTGCGCGCCGTCGGCGAGGACGCAGGACTCGTCACGCTCGCGTGGCGCATCGTGAACGCAGGCGGCGAGCTGTGCTGCCGCGCCAAGGTCGACGTCCTCTGGAGGGCTGGAGCATGAACGGACGCAGGCTGCTCATCACGGGTGTCGTGAACAAGCACTCGATCGCGTGGGAGGTCGCGCGCCAGGCCCAGGAGGCCGGCGCGGAGGTCGTCCTCACGGGCTTCGGGCGCGCGAAGCGGATGACGGAGCGCGCCGCGGCGCAGCTGCCGCACCCCGCAGACGTGCTCGAGCTCGACATCAACAACCCGGAGGATGTGACCGCGGTCGTCGCCTCCCTGGAGGCGCGCTGGGGCGCGCTCGACGGCGTGCTGCACGCGATCGCCTTCGCCCCGGGCGACGCGCTCGGCGGTGCGTTCATGGACACGCCGGTGGAGAGCGCGGAGATCGCGTTCCGCACGAGCGCGTTCTCGCTCAAGGCGCTCACGGGCGCCCTGCTCCCGCTGCTCGAGCAGGGCGACCACCCGGCGGTCGTCGGGCTCGACTTCGACGCGACGCTCGCCTGGCCGGTCTACGACTGGATGGGCGTGGCGAAGGCCGCGCTCGAGAGCGTCTCGCGGTACGTCGCGCGGGACGTCGGGCCGAAGGGCGTGCGGGTCAACCTCGTCGCTGCCGGGCCCCTCGAGACGCTCGCCGCCGGCGGCATTCCCGGCTTCGACGGGCTCGCCGAGTCCTGGCGGCGGCAGGCGCCGCTCGGCTGGGACACCTCGGACTGCGCCCCCGTCGCGGAGACCGTCCTCTTCCTCCTCGCGCCCGGCTCCCGGGCGATCACGGGGGAGATCATCCACGTCGACGGCGGGTTCCACGCGATCGGAGCGGCACCGTGATCCTCCTCACCGGCGCGACCGGGTTCCTCGGCATGGAGCTGCTCGTGCGGCTCCTCGAGCGGGACGACCGCGAGGTCGTGGCGCTCATCCGCGCGAGCGATGACGCGGCGGCGACCGCGCGGCTGCAGGGCGTGCTCGCGACGCTCTTCGCCCCGGGCGACCAGCCCGCGCCCGGCCGCGTGCGCGCGGTC
>JAOPZO010000168.1 GCA_025964065.1 Solirubrobacterales bacterium
CGCGCGCGGGTTGTCCGCGGCCCACTGCCGCGCCGCGACCGCGACCGCGGCGAGCTGCTCGGGCGTCGTGCCGAACTCGTGCGCGTGCCGGGCGGCGGACAGCGCGTACGCGGTCACGGGCATGAGCGGCCGGTAGGGCGCCTCGTAGGGGTCGAGCTCCTGGATGCTCGCGGCGGCGCGACCCACGCTCCGCTGCGTGGAGCCGTACCCGATGAGCGCGACGGTGCAGAGCCCGGCCGCGATCGCGGCGCGCGCGTGGTTGACGTGCGCGATCGCCGAGCCGCCGCCGAGCTGCGTGGAGTCGGAGTAGCGGGGGGCGATCCCGAGCGCGTCCCCGAGCGACACGGACGCCCACGGCAATTGCGTGGAGGCGGCGAAGAGCCCGTCGACGTCGCGCGGGGTGAGCCCGCACGCGGCGAGCGCTCGAAGGCCGGCCTGGGCCATGAGGTCGGCGGGGGTCGTGCCGGGCGCGACCTGCCCGAGGTCGGACTCGGCCGCCCCGGCGATGACGACGCTCACGCCTCCACCTCGAAGACCGGGAGCGACCCCTCCCAGGCGAGGCGCACCCGGGTCCCGATCGCCACCGGCCCACCGATCACGCGGCTCATGATGCGGAAGCCCTCGTCGAGGTCGACGAGCGTCACCTCGTTCGGCGGCTCCCCCCGACGGCGCACCGTCGTCGAGGCGTGCACGGTGCCGCGCCCGGCGCTCACCGCCCATGTGAACGCGCCGATCCGCGGCGGCCACTGCGCCCGCCCGTCGGCGTCGCGCTGGAAGGCGAGCTCCCCGCGGGCGGCGTGCTCGGCGACCACGGCGGCGGGCGAGGGCTCCATCGCGGGGAGGGTACGGGCGTGGATCCCGCGGCGGCGGACCGTCGTAGCATGGGGACGATGGCCCCTCCCTCCGGCATCCTCGCGCGCGGCCCGTGGCCCCTCGAGGCGGTCGGGGCCCGCTGGTCGGACGCGCACTACGAGCCGCCGGCCGAGCGCACCGCCGCGGCCGACGCCGCGATCCAGGCGCTGAAGGACCGCGACTCCCCCTCGCACGACGGGCTCGCCGCCCGGCTCGTCGACTTCGAGCGCACCGACGGCGGGCTCGTGATGGACCTCCAGCCCCTGCGCTGGGCACTCCGGCTCGTCGAGGGCGACGCCTCGGGCTCCATGGCCTCCCTGCTCGTCACGCGGGACGCGCAGGGCCGCTGGCTCGCGGGCCGCCGCGCGCCGTGGCTCAGCTCGTGGGCCGGGCGCTGGGCGCTCGGCGCCGGTGGGGCGGTCGACGTGGGCGAGACGCCCGCCGACACGTTGACGCGCGAGCTCATGGAGGAGTGGGGCGTGACGGCGGAGCGCGTGCAGGGGGAGGCGCTCGTGCGGCTCCCGCACCAGATGGTCATGTTCATCGGTCAGGCCTGGCTGCCCGACGGTGCCGAGGTCACCCCGGACCACGAGCACGACGCCCACGCCTGGTGGCCGCCCGACCCGGCGGACTGGCCCGACGAGGCCGACGAGCCGCTGCGCCGGATGGCCTCGCTCCTATGCGCCTGACCCGGCGCTTCGTGAAGTACGCGTCGTTCGCGCACTCCGCGGCCTACCTCGTCCTCCTGGTGGCCTGGCTCGTGCCGGGCCTGCACCCGATCGAGGCCGTCTTCGGCCTCGCGCACGGGCTGGGCTGGTTCGCCATGTGCGCGCTCGTGATCGCCGCGCTGAAGCTCCGGCTCCTCGACATCCGCCTGGCGGTCGCCGTCGCCGTCCTCGGTGCCGTCGGCCCGTTCATCGGCTCGGCGGAGTTCGTGCGGCAGGACCGGCAGCGGGCGACCGGGCGACCGCGCGCCGCCGTCTGAGCGGCGCTCGCAGGACGCGCCACGCCCCGCGGGACGACGGGCACGGAGCGGGCCGCCGAGGCCCGTCCGAGCACGACCTCCAGGCCCGGCAGGAGCAGGCTCTAGCACACCCGGCCGACGGCGCGGCTCCGGGCCCGGAGCCGCGCTAGAGTGGGTTTTCATGGCAGTTGACACGATGGTCCAGGTGATCGCCCCCGGCGCGGGCGAGTCGGTCACCGAAGGCACGATCCTCGAATGGGCCGTCGAGGAAGGGGGCCGCGTCGAGCTCGACGCGACGATCGTCGAGATCTCCACGGACAAGGTCGACGTCGAGGTCCCCTCGCCCGTCGCGGGCACCGTGGTGAAGCGCTACTTCGAGGAGGGCGACACCGTCACGGTCGGCGCCGTCCTCGCGGACGTGCAGCCCGACGACGGCGCGGCGCCCACGCAGCCCGATGCGCCCGAGGCAGACCCGGACCCGGCGCCCGCCGCGGTGAGCGACGGCGCGCCCTCCGGCGCCGGCGAGACCCTCGACATCGTCACCCCGGGCGCGGGCGAGTCGATCACGGAGGGCACGCTCCTCGAGTGGAGCGTCGAGGTCGGCCAGGAGGTCGAGGCCGACGACACGATCTGCGAGATCTCCACGGACAAGGTCGACGTCGAGCTTCCCGCCCCCGCGAAGGGCACCATCACCGAGCTGCTCGCCGCCGAGGGCGACACGGTGACCGTCGGGCAGGTCATCGCCCGCATGACCACGGGCGCCGGCGCGAGCACCGGCACCTCCGACGCCGCACCGAACGGCAACGGCGCCGCCGCCCCGGCGCAGGCCGCCG
>JAOPZO010000171.1 GCA_025964065.1 Solirubrobacterales bacterium
GGCTTCGGCTCCGGGGTCGCCGCCGGGCTGCCGGGCGAACGCGACATCACGCTGTGGACGCGGGTCGACGACGTCGACCGGAACTCCCGCGTCCGCCTCGAGGTCGCCCGGGACCGCGGCTTCGCCCGGACGGTGCTCCGACGCGACGTCCGGGTCCCCTCGATCCGCGACTTCACCGCCCGCGCCCGCGTCACGGGCCTGCAGCCCGGCGCGGAGTACTTCTACCGCTTCACCACGAAGCGGGAGGGCTCGACCGTGGGCCGCTTCCGGACCGCCCGCCCCGCGGACTCCGCCGAGCCCGTGCGGATCGGCGTCTTCTCCTGCATGGACTACCGCTCGGGCTACTACACCGGGCACCGGGCGCTCGCCGAGGAGCAGGACCTCGACCTCGTCGTCTGCCTCGGCGACTACATCTACGAGCAGGTCTTCTACCCCGGCCCGGACGACCGGAGGGACACGACGGGCGCCGACGGGGACGGGTACGTGATGTCGCTCGCGGAGTACCGCGACAAGTACCGGCTCTACAAGGCCGACCCCGACCTGCAGGCGCTCCACGCCGCCCACCCGTTCGTCGCGATCTGGGACGACCACGAGGTCGAGGACAACTACAACGGCGACCGGGTCGACGCGGCCTCGAAGGACACCCGGCCGCGGAGCCTCCCCGAGCGCCGCCGCCAGGGCTACCTCGCGTTCTACGAGTACATGCCGCGGGTGCGCATGACGCCCGTCGACACGAAGATCTACGGCTCGATCCCGCTCGGGGCGAACGCCGAGGTCTTCCTGCTCGACCAGCGCCAGTACCGCGATCCGCAGCCCTGCGGCGACGAGCTCCTCGTGCCCTGCCTCGAGGTCGACGCGCCCCGCACGTTCCTCGGACAGGAGCAGAAGGCCTGGTTCAAGCGGGCCCTCACGAGCTCGAAGGCGCGCTGGAAGCTCGTGGCGAACCAGCTCATGATCATGTCGCTCGACTCCGCGCCCGGGCAGACGCTGAACGTCGACGCCTGGGACGGCTACGCCGCCGAGCGCCGCGAGGTCCTCGAGCACGTCCTCGCGAACGGCGTGGAGGACCTGGCGTTCCTGACGGGCGACATCCACACGTTCTTCGCCGGCGACGTCTTCACGACGGGGCGCCGACTGGGCGGCAGGGCCGTCGCGACGGAGTTCGTCGCGGGCTCGATGACGTCGCTCGGGCTGGAGGACCAGTTCCCGGCCGCGGCGCTGCCGGCGATCACCGCGGGCCTGCGGGCGACGAACCCGCACCTGCGCTACGTCGAGCTCTCCCGCCGCGGCTACGCGGTCGTGGAGGCGCGGCCCTCGGAGCTGCGCGTCGCGTACAAGGGGCCCGCCTCGACGACGGTGCGGGACTCCCCCGTGTCGACGTTCGCGCGCTTCCGCGTGGCCGCGGGCAGCCCGCAGGTGCTGCCGGGCTGAGCTACTCGGCCGCCTGGAAGGCCGCGCGGGCCGTCAGGAGGAGCACCTTCGCATCGAGCACGAGCGACCAGCGCTCGATGTACTCGTTGTCGGCGTCGGCGCGGAGGGTGATGGAGGTCTGCCCGCGGAGGCCGCGAACCTGCGCGAGGCCGGTGATGCCGACCTGCATGCGGTGCCGGTCGGCGTAGCCCGGGACCTCGTCCGCGAAGAGCTGGACGAACTCGGGGCGCTCCGGGCGCGGCCCGACGAGGCTCATGTCGCCGCGCAGGACGTTCAGCAGCTGCGGCAGCTCGTCGAGCGACGTGCGGCGCATGAGCCTGCCCACGGTGGTGCGACGGTCGACGCCCTCGACGCCACCCGGCGCGGCGCCCGCGGAGGGGCGGAAGCCGTCCTCGCCCGGGGCCGGGACCATGGAGCGGAACTTCAGGATGTCGAAGGTCCGGCCGTCGCGGCCGATGCGGCGCTGGCGGTAGAGGACCGGGCCGGGCGAGCTCAGCTTGACGGCGGCCGCCAGGAGCAGCAGCACCGGGAGGATCCAGAGGACGAGCAGCGCGGCGACGGTGCGATCGATCGCGTGCTTGGCGGCGAGGGCCGGCGGGGAGGCGACCCGGACGGGGAGGACGGCGGGGCCGAGGGCGGCCGGGGCGAGGTCCCAGGCCGGGAGGAGGAGCTGCTCGAGCTGGTCCTCCAGCGTCTCCGTCCGGGCGCTGCGGTGCTGCGTGGCCATTCGTTCTCCGTCGGGAAGATCAGCGAGCGACAGGGGTTCCTGTCCTGACCAGAACAATGAGGGCGACGGGTCATTCGTCCACTCGGCCTGCGGTGTGGAGTTGGGACCGAAATCCGGTAGTGCGACCGGTCGACCGGTTCCTGACCGATCGGATGAGGCGCCCTCCCCCCGGGCACCTGACCGCTCAACGGCCTTGAACGAACAGGGTCTGCTGCGCGAAGCCGACCGGGCCGCGCTGGTCGTGCAGCACGGAGCTCGCCCAGCCGATGCCGGCGGGGTCGATCCGCGTGCGTGCGTCGAGGAGCACCCACGGGCCGACGGGGTCCCGCAGGAGCGTGACCGTGAGGTCCGTGTTCACGAAGAGGTGGGTGCGGAAGTCGAGGACGTGGGAGATCCCGTTCCCGAAGTCCGCGGCCGCGACGGCGCGCCCGGCGGGGCTGGTCTCCTCGCCCTCGACGAGCGGTCCGGCGAGCTGGAACCAAGCCAGCGAGCGCTCGCCGCCGAAGCCCGTGCCGCCGGCGTACCGGATGTCCATGCCGGTGATGTGGAAGCCCTCGGCGTCCGGGTCCGAGCCGCCGAAGGACGGCTTCGCCTGGCCCTCGCGTGGGCCCTCGCACGGCAGGCCGTCGGGCCACACGGCGCCCTCCGGCAGGGCCAGGGGCGGCGCGCTCCTGCGCAGCAGGACCGCCCGGGCCAGGAGGACGGGGCGCCCGGCGGCCGTGAGCTGCGCTTCGGCCAGCGCGAAGCGCTTCCCGGGCTTGACGATGCGCGCGGTGAGCTCGAGCGGGGCGAGCGGGACGGGCCCGAGGAACTCGACGCTCAGGCGCGCGAGCTGCAGCTCGGGCGCCAGGTCCTGCACGGCGCGGGCCAGGAGCGCCGAGGGGGCGCCGCCGTGGAGCTGGGCCGGATCCCAGGGGCCGACGGCGTGGGCGGTCGGGACGAACGCGTCCCCGTCACGGCCGAAGATCGTGACCCCGCTCACGGCGCGGCGGCCCAGGCGCGGTCGGCGAGCTCGGCGATGACGCGCGAGAGCTGCCCGCCCTGCCACGCGAGCGGGCTCTTCCCCTCCTCCTCGACCACGAGCGTGGCGCCCGGGATCCGCTCGGCGTACTCCTCCCCCACCCACAGCGGGTGGCCCGGGTCGGCCTCGTCGCGATCGGCCACGACGACGGTCGGGCACGCGAGCCTCCCGAGCCCCTCCAGCTCGAAGGGCTCCGAGCGGGGGACCTGCTCGAGCGCGTCGGCGACGGCCGCCGGGTGCTCGTGGTGCGCGAGGCGCTGCCGGAGGACCCGCTCGATCGTCGCGCGGTAGGCCTCGGGCACGTCCTCGAGGCCGTACGCCTCGACGAAGCCGTCGACGCCGCCGCTGCGCAGGCCGGCGGCGAGCCTGTCCCAGCGCTCGAGGCCGGGCGGTGAGCCGGGGTGCGCCGCCGGGGTGATGACGACGAGGCCGGCGACGCGCTCCGGCGTGTCGAGCGCGACCCGGATCGCGGTGTGCGCGCCCATGGAGGCGCCGGCGAGGACCGCGCGCTCGAGGCCGAGGCGGTCCATGAGCGCGGTGAGATCCGCCGCCAGGTCGGGGTAGCCGTAGGCGTCGGCGGGCGCGCTGGCGCCGTGGCCGCGCGCGTCGTAGGCGATGACGCGGTGCCCCGCGCGCCGGAGCGCGGTCGAGCCCATGACGACGTAGCGATGGGTCGCCGTCAGCCCGTGGAGCAGGACGACGGGCGGGCCGTCGCCGTCGTCGGTGACGAAGAGGGGGTCGGCGGTCACGGCGGGGTCCTACCCTACGCGGCCCATGACCGTGATCGACGTCTCCGAGGCGACCTTCCAGGCGGAGGTCCTCGACCGCTCCGCCACCACCCCCGTGGTCGTCGACTTCTGGGCGGAGTGGTGCGGCCCGTGCCGCCAGCTCACGCCGCTGCTCGAGAAGCTCGCGGCGAAGTTCGAGGGGAAGGTCGTGCTCGCGAAGGTCGACACGGACGCGAACCCCGGGCTCTCCCAGCGCTTCGGGATCCAGGGCATCCCGGCCGTCAAGGCCTTCGTCGACGGCGAGGTCGAGGACGAGTTCGTGGGCGCGGTCAACCCCGTGGTGGCCGAGCGCTTCTTCACCGGCCTCGTGCCGAGCGAGGCCGAGGGCCTCGTGGCCGCCGGCGACGAGGCGTCGCTGCGCCGCGCGCTCGAGCTCGAGCCGGGCCGCGCGGACGCGAGCGTCGCGCTCGCCCGCCTGCTCATCGCCCGAGGCGGAGTCGAGGAGGCCGCCGCGCTGCTCGGACGCGTCCGCGGCTCCTTCCGGGCCGACGGCCTCGCGGCGCGGCT
>JAOPZO010000074.1 GCA_025964065.1 Solirubrobacterales bacterium
CTCGAGCAGCGCCTCCGTGAGCAGCTCGGGGCCCGTCGGTGCGGGGCGCGGCGCCCAGGCGGCCTCCGGGGGCGCGGGCGGCTCGGCGTCCGGGGCGAGGTCGAAGAGGATCGACATGATGTCGACCCCCGAGACGCCGTCCACGAGCGAGTGGTGGGTCTTCGAGATCACGGCGAAGCGGCGCCGGCCGTCCTCGTCCCGGATGCGCTCGACGAGGACCATGTCCCACAACGGCTTCGTGCGGTCCAGGGGCTGGGCGAACAGCCGGCCCGCGAGGTTGCGCAGCTCCCGCTCCCCGCCCGGCACGGGGAGCGCCGAGTGGCGCACGTGGTAGGCGATGTTGAAGTGCGGGTCGTCGACCCAGACGGGGCGCCCCTGGCTCAGGGGCACGTGCGCGAGGCGCTGGCGGTAGCGGGGCACGAGGTGGAGACGCGACTCGACGCCCGCCATGAGCTCCTCGTGGCTCGGGGCCTCGCCGTCGAACACGAGCACGGATGCGACGTGCATGTGCGCGCCGCCGGTCTCGAGGTGCAGGAACGACGAGTCGAGGGCGGTGAGACGGTCGCGGGCGGCCACGGCCGGATCATGACCTTCCACAGATCGCGTGCCAACCTTCAACAAAGCGGGTATAGTTTCCACACAAGCTGTTGAAGGTTCTCTCCCCGCCGCGAAAGGCACTTCCCGATGCGCCTCGACGATCCCACCACCTTCTCCCGTGTCTACGACGAGCACCACCGCGGCGTGTACGGCGCGGCGTACCGCATCCTCGGCAACGTCGCCCAGGCGCAGGACGTCGCGCAGGACGTGTTCGTGAAGGTGTGGCGCAACCCGTCGAAGTTCGACGCCAAGCGCGGCGAGCTCGGCAGCTACCTCCGCCTCATGGCGCGGTCGCGTGCCCTCGACCTGTGGCGCGAGGGCCAGGCCGCCGGCCGCGCGTCGGACCGCCTGAAGCTCGTCGTCGCCAAGGAGGAGGCCCGCGTCGAGGACCGCCCCGCCCCGATGGCCGAGCGCGAGGACGAGCGCTCCGCTGTGCGCCTCGCGCTCCGCACACTCCCCGACCCGCAGCGCGAGGCCGTCGTGCTCGCCTACTGGGGCGGCCTGACCGCCGACCAGATCGCGCGTCGCGCCGGAGTCCCGCTCGGAACCGCGAAGAGCCGCATCCGCCTCGGCCTCGCGAAGCTCCGCGAGGAGATCGAGTCGGGAGGCCGCGTCCAGGCGCCGCGCGCCGCGATGCCCGGTCTCGCGGCGGCGGCCTAGCCCCGCTCGCTAGCGTCCCGCGGGTGCCGATCCGTGGGGAAGCGCCCGTCGACGACCTCGCGGAGGCCTACGCCGACGGGCGGGCGTGGCTGGGCGAGGCCGACTGGTTCGACGCCCACACGCACATGGGGTCCAACGACCCCGACGGGGTGACGGGGACCCCGGAGGAGATCCTCGCCGGCCTCGACGATGCCGGACACCGCCGAGCGCTCATCTTCGCGATGCACGAGCCCGGCGGCTACCCCGCGGCGAACGACGCGGTGCTCGCCGCGTGCCGCGCCTCGGGCGGGCGGCTCGACGCGCTCGTGCGCGTGGACCCCAAGGCGCCGGGCGCGCTCGAGGAGGCCCGCCGCGGCCTCGACGCCGGGGCGCGCGGCATCAAGCTGCACCCGCGCTCGGACGCCTTCGGGCTCCCGCACCCGGTCGTCGACGAGCTCGTCGCGCTGGCCGGCGAGCGCCGGGGCATCGTGCTCTTCCACGCCGGCCGCGGCATCCCGGTCCTCGGCCTCGCCGCGGCCGAGCTCGCCCGGGAGAACCCGGGGGCGTCGATCATCCTCGCCCACGCCGGGATCTCGGACCTCGGGCTGCTCCGCGAGACCTCCGCCTCGCTCGAGAACCTCTACTACGACACGGCCTGGTGGCAGGTCGCCGACGTCCTGCAGCTCATGACGAGCGTGCCGCCCGCCCGCATCCTCTACGCGAGCGACCTCCCGTACGCGCCCGGGCGCTTCACCGCGCTCCTGCTCCTGCGCACCGCACGGGCGGCGGGGCACACGCCGGAGGCCGTGCGGGCGATGGCGGGCGGGCAGCTCGCACGGCTCGTCGACGGGCAGCCGCCGCTCGACCTCGGCCCGGCCGTGGGGACGGGGGCGCTCGCGCGACGCGCCCCGGCGCTCGAGCGGGTCGTCGCCCACACCTGCTCCGCGGCGTCGCTCGCGTTCCGCGGCGGGGACCCGACCGAGGCGATCGCCCTGGCCCGCCTCGCCTGCCAGACCACGGACGGGGACGAGCACGCCGAGCTGCTCGCGGCCGCCGACGAGCTCCTGGCTCGCACCCAGGGCCACATGGCCCTCCAGCCCGAGGAGCCCTTCGCCGTGGTGCCCGGTGCGCTCGTCGTGCAGGCGCTGTGCGGCACGCCCGAGGTGGGCGCGCCCACGTTGGTTGCGTGACAGACCTCACGGGAGTGCGGGCGGAAGCGGCTACGGTGCGCACGTACGTTCGATCGCCGAGTCGTGCCCGCACACGTGGGCGCGAGCGGGGGACCCACCGCCAGGCCCACGGGACACCCGGAACCTGGATGGGGCGAGTCGCGGGCTGATGCCCGCGTAGCGCCCGGGGGCGGCTGCCCAAGCAGCGCGCCACCGGATGCGAGCCCGACAGCTAACCCCGTAGGCGGCAGGAGACACAAGGAGGTCGACCTCACATGAGGCCGATGAGCCCCATCCGCGTCCGCGGCACCCTCGCCGTGGCCGGGACCCTGAGCATCGCCGCCGTGGCACCCGCCCCGGCGCAGACGCCCGCCCCGCAGCCCGGCA
>JAOPZO010000076.1 GCA_025964065.1 Solirubrobacterales bacterium
GGCGCGGCGCGCTCGCGCACGCGGTGGCCGTCGAGCGGTACGCCTGGCCGGCGATCGCGGCCCGGGTGGCCGACGTGCTCGAGGACGGCGCGGCGCGGGGCGACACGGGCGCCAAGATGGTTGATAACCTCAACCTTTGAGTACCCTGCCGGGACGTTGACACCCGAGAACCGCCGCATCCTCGCCCTGTTCCGCCCCTACAAGCGGCGGCTGGGCTCCGTCCTCGCGCTCATCGCCCTCTCCGCGGTGCTCGGCATCGTCTCGCCGTTCCTCCTGCGGGAGATCCTCGACACGGCGATCCCCGAGAACGACACGACGCTGCTCACGGCGCTCGTCGGCGGGCTCATCGCGATCTCCGTCGCCACGGGCGTGCTCGGCGTCGCGCAGACGTACCTCTCGAACGTCGTCGGCCAGCGCGTGATGCACGACCTCCGCGCGAAGGTCTACCGCCACCTCCAACGGCTGTCGCTCGCGTTCTTCACCCGCACCCGCACGGGGGAGGTCCAGTCGCGGATCTCCTCGGACATCGGCGGGGTCCAGAACGTCGTGACGAGCACGGCCACCTCCATCGTCTCCAACGTCACGACGGTCGTGGCCACCGTCGTCGCGATGTTCCTGCTCGACTGGCGGCTCGCTGCGTTCTCGCTCGTGCTGCTGCCGTTCTTCGTGTGGCTCACGCGCCGGGTGGGGGACGAGCGCAAGCGCATCACCGCCCAGCGTCAGGGCCGCATGGCCGACATGAGCGCGCTCGTCTCGGAGTCGCTCTCCGTGTCGGGCATCCTGCTCGGCAAGACGATGGGGCGCTCGGAGGAGCTCGCGGTGCGCTTCACCCGCGAGAGCTCGGATCTCGCCGAGCTCGAGGTCCGCTCACGGATGGCGGGCCGCTGGCGGATGGCCTCCGTGCAGATCGCCTTCGCGGTGATGCCGGCGCTCGTGTACCTCTTCGCCGGGCTCTCGCTCGCCGGGGGCTCCACGACGATCACGCTCGGCACGCTCGTCGCGTTCACCCAGTTGCAGACCCGGGTCTTCTTCCCGATCCAGTCGCTGCTGAGCGTCCAGATCGACATCCAGGCCTCCACCGCGCTCTTCCAGCGGATCTTCGAGTACCTCGACCTGCCCGTCGACATCGAGGAGCGCCCGGGCGCCGTGCACCTCACCCCGGGCGAGGTGCGGGGCGAGGTGCGCTTCGAGGACGTGAGCTTCGGCTACGACGCCGACGTGGCCCCGACGATCGACGGGATCTCCGTCGACGTGCCGCCGGGCACGACGCTCGCGATCGTGGGGGAGACGGGCTCGGGCAAGACGACGCTCGGCTACCTCGTCGCCCGGCTCTACGACACGACCGCGGGCCGGGTCACGATCGACGGCGTCGACGTCCGCGAGCTCTCGTTCGCGTCGCTCGCGGAGACGGTCGGGATGGTGTCCCAGGAGACCTACCTCTTCCACGCGACGATCCGCGAGAACCTCCGCTTCGCGAAGCCCGGGGCGAGCGACGAGGAGCTCGTCGAGGCCGCGCGTGCCGCGCAGGTCCACGAGCTCATCGAGTCGCTCCCGGAGGGCTACGACACCGTCGTCGGGGAGCGGGGCTACCGCTTCTCGGGCGGGGAGAAGCAGCGCATCGCGATCGCCCGCACCGTGCTGCGCAACCCGCCCGTGCTGCTGCTCGACGAGGCGACGAGCGCCCTGGACAACGAGACGGAGCGCGCGGTGCAGGAGGCGCTCGACCGGCTCGCCCAGGGGCGGACCACGATCGCGATCGCCCATAGGCTGTCGACCGTGCGTGACGCGGAGCAGATCATCGTCCTCGAGCAGGGCCGCGTCCTCGAGCGCGGCACCCACGAGGAGCTCGTCGCCGCGGGCGGCAAGTACGCCGGGCTGGCCGCCGAGGCCGGCATGGCGGTCACGGGATGAGCGGGCCGGCGGTCGTCGCCCTCGACGTGGGCGGCCCGTCCGAGCCGTGGGCGGGCATCGGGCTGGAGGTCGCCGACGAGGTGGCGCAGCTCGGCGACGTGACGCTGCGCTTCGGCTGCCGGGGCGACGGCCTGACGGGCTGGGCGCTCCGGGCCGCCGCGGGCCCGGCCGACCTCGACGGGCTTCCGACGCTCTGGCTCCCCGAGCCGACGACCCCGAGCGCGCCGAAGGGCCACGGGCTCGGCGTCACCGCCGTCGACCACGTCGTCGTGCAGACCCCGGACCCCGCCCGGACCTTCGCCTGCTTCCAGGACGCCGGGCTCGTGCTGCGCCTGGAGCGCGACGCAGGGACGCCGGAGCGCCCGCTGCGCCAGGGCTTCTTCCGCCACGGGCAGGCGCGCATCGAGGTCGTCGGCCCGCGGGAGGTCGCCGACGACGGCCCTGCCCGCTTCTGGGGGCTCACGCTGACCGTCGAGGACCTCGACGCCGCGGTGGCCGAGCTCGGGCCCGAGCGCTGCCGCCCGGCGAAGGACGCCGTGCAGCCCGGGCGCCGCATCGCCGCCCTGCGCCCGGAGGCCGGGCTCCCGGTCCCCGTCGCGCTGATGAGCCCCGAGGCCCAGGGCGTCTAGAGGCCCGGCGGGTGGCGGGCGACGTAGCCCGCCGTCGAGCGCATCTTCGAGGTCCAGCGCGACCCGCCGTCGTACCTCGCGGAGGTGTCGTAGCGCCGCCCGCGGATGACCATGAAGGCGTGCCCGGGGTTCGTGTAGATCGTGATGTGGCGGCCGCGGCCCGGGGCGCCGTAGGAGGCGAGCGCGCTCGAGTCGAGCGGGCGGCGCAGCAGGCCGGCGTGGTGCAGGACGTAGGAGAGCGAGCCCGAGCAGTCGTAGCCGCTCGCGTTGAAGGAGGCGTGCCCGCCGCCGTACACGTACGGGGCGCGGGCGATGCGGTTCGCGGCGGCGATGGCGCGGGCGATCGTCCGCGGGGTGCCGGCGCGGC
>JAOPZO010000077.1 GCA_025964065.1 Solirubrobacterales bacterium
GCAGAGCGCCACCAGGTCGACGTCGGGCCCGAGCGCGTCGAGGCCGCTCGCGCGCGCCTCGGCGGGGCCGCCCGTCACGGCGCGACGGACGAGCCGCACGCCCGCGGCGGCGTGGTCGGGGTGGAGCGCGAGCGGGAGCGACGAGCCGTCGTCGACCACGACGACCGCGTCGGGGCCCTCGGCGAGGACCGCGTCGAGCGCCTCGGCGAGATAGGGCGCGAAGCCGTGGACGGGGACGATCACGCCGACGGGCACGGCCTTTGACACTAGACGGACGGGGGTGGCGGCGACGCCCCGACCGGCGCTCGCGCCTCACCCTCCCGACCCTCCGACCGGAGGATGCTTCACCGAAGTGTGCGGGGGCACACTGGGAGTGCGATGCCCGAGACCCGCCCGGTACGCGTCGTCTACGCGGACGACAACGCGCCCTACCGCACGCAGCTCCTGCGGACGCTCGTCGCGGAGCCGGGCATCGACGTCGTGGCCGTCGTCGTCGACGGCCACGCCGCGCTCGAGGCGATCGAGCAGCACCGTCCCGACGTCGCGCTCGTCGACCTCAGCACCCCCGGCGTCTCCGGCCTCGACATCGCCGAGCACGTCGCCTCGCAGGACCCGCCGCTCCCCACGCGCGTCCTCCTGCTCGCCGCCCTGCCCGTCCCGTCGACCCGGCGCGTGCTCCAGGCCGTGGGCCTCCGGGGCGTCGTGGACCGCGCGAGCAGCCGCGGCGACATCTGCGCCGCGCTCACCGCGGCCGCCGTCTGAGCGCCCCCGGGCGCTAGCGTCCCGCTGCGCGGGCGGTTAGCTCAGCTGGTCAGAGCGCCTCGCTTACAACGAGGAGGTCGTGGGTTCGAGCCCCTCACCGCCCATCGCGCCCGGGACGCGGGTGCGCGAGCATGCGCCGCATGAACCTCGGGTTGCAGGGAAGGGTCGTGCTCGTGGGCGGTGCCTCGGCCGGGTTGGGCCGAGCGATCGCGGCGGAGCTCGTCGCGGAGGGCGCGCGCGTCGCGATCTCCTCGCGGAGCCGGGAGCGCATCGACGCGGCGGCGGCGGAGCTCGGCGCGACGGGCTTCGTGTGGGACAGCGACGACGTCGACGCGGCTCCCGGGCTCGTCGACGCCGTGGAACGCGAGCTCGGCCCGGTCGAGGTGCTCGTGACGAACACGGGGGGTCCGCCCATGAACCCCGACGCGCTCGCGCTGAGCCGCGAGGACTGGGAGGCGGCGTACCGCTCGCTCGTCCTCGCCCCCATGGCGCTCGTGGAGCGCGTGCTGCCCGGGATGCGCGAGCGCGGCTTCGGCCGCGTCGTGAACGTCGCCTCGACGAGCGTCCGCGAGCCCATCCCGGAGCTGGTGCTCTCCAACAGCCACCGCGCCGCGCTCGTCACCGCGTTCAAGACGGTGGCGCGCCAGGTCGCGGCGGACGGCGTGACGCTCAACACCCTGCTGCCGGGCTCGTTCGCGACCGCGCGCATCCTGGCGGGGACGACCCCGGAGGCGGCGGAGGCGCACGCGCGCGCGACGGTGCCGATCGCGCGCCTCGGTCGGCCGGAGGAGCTCGCGGCGGCCGCGGCGTTCCTCTGCTCCACCCGCGCGAGCTACATCACGGGCGAGACGATCGCCGTGGACGGCGGGAAGACCCGCAGCGTCTTCTGAGGTGCTGCCCGCCCGGTCCGCTTTCGGTAGGGAGGAAGCGGCGGACCGGGCGGGAGCGGTGCGGGAGTCGAGCCGGCGGGTCACTGCCGGCTCGGGGTCCGTCGCGGGGGTCCGACGCGACGTGGGTGCAGTCTCCGCCCCGGACCTCAAGTGCCGGTAAGCGGCGCCTCAGCGGGGGGTGAGGATGTGGCGTGAGCGCCTACACTCCAGCCGCGCGCCCCGTTCGTCTATCGGTCAGGACACCGGCCTTTCACGCCGGCAAGGCGGGTTCGATTCCCGCACGGGGTACTGACTGCGGACCGAGAGCACGGTCCCCGAGGTGCACGCCGACGCGCTCGCCGAGCTCGTCGGGGGCGCCCCGTACGCCGACCCGGCAGGGGCGTCGACTGCCGCTACGCGCCCTGACCGACCATCCCGGCCACGAGCGGATCACCCGTGGGATCGCGCGCTGCGAGGTGGTGTGCGCCGACCGCGCCCGGCGGCGCCGGCACCATCGCCGGGCGCGGGGCTCGACGGGTCCGGCGCGGACGGCCCCTAGACTTCGCCCCGCGCCCCTAGCTCAACGGGTTAGAGCACGGAGCTTTTAACTCCGCGGACAGGGTTCGAGTCCCTGGGGGCGTACTACCGGCGAGCGCCGGTCAGCTCGTCGAGCAGCAGCGCGCAGCTCTTCTCGAGCTGCTCGATGGTCGCGTCGGCGACCTTCGAGATCCCCACCTCGCGGTTGAGCCACGCGTTGATCTCCCGCTGCGCACGGCCGTCTCGACGGCGCAGCTCCGAGACGAGCCCGTGGCGCTTGTCGCGCAGGAGCGCGCGCCGCTCGAAGGCGGTGAGCCCGGTCCGGTCGCGGGCGGCCGGCGGGGGCGCCGGGTCCTCGACGGCGCTCGGGAACGAGCGCGGCGAGATGACCTTGGGCGCGGCGGGCCCGCCGGCGGAGCCCGGGGGCGGGCCGAAGAGCGCCATCTGGGGCGCGACGTCGGCCGCGAGCGGGACGAACTCGAGCGGCGCCTCGGGGTCGTCGGGCTCCTTGCGCTCCCGCTCCTCGGCCTCGTCCCACTCGCCCTCCTCGTCGGCGGTGCGGAGCTTGAGGACGTGGCGGAGCTCGGTCTCGACGTTCGCGGCGTGCTCGCGAAGGATCGGGTCGGCCGGGAGGTAGAGCCACGAGAGCTCCTGCGGGCGGCCGGGGATCGTGCGGACGAAGCGCCCGACGATCTGGCGGAAGATGAGCGGTGTCTTCGCGGCGGTCGCGTACACGCCGACCCGCAGGCGCGGGATGTCGACGCCCTCGGAGACCATGTTCACCGCGACGATCCACTCGTCCCGGCTCGCCGTGAACGCCTGGAGCTTCTTCGCGGCGGCGGTCTCCGTGTGCAGGACGACGGTCGGCGCCTTCCCCGTCACCTCGTGCAGGAGCTTCGCGACCCTGCGGGCGTGGGTGCCGTCGGCGGCGATCACGAGCCCGCCCGCCTCCCTGTGGCCGTCGTCGCGGACGGCCTGGAGCTTCGTGTGCGCCTCGCGCAGGATGCGCGGCAGCCCGTCCGGCAGCTCGGTGGAGATCGCCGTGCGGTAGCGACGGCCCGCCTCGCGGCCCGTGAGGATCGTGTCGAAGCCGGCCTCGATGACGTCGTCGCCCGAGCGCCAGGAGAGCGTGCCGTCGTACGTGATGAACGAGACGGGCCGGCAGACCCCGTCGCGCACCGCGTCGGCGTAGGAGTACGAGACGTTCGGCACGCAGACGCCGTCCCGGTCGTACATGACGCCCGGGATGGGCGTGGCGTCCGAGCGGAACGGCGTGCCCGAGAGCAGAAGCCAGCGGCCCGCGGCCTTGAAGGCCTTCGAGAAGCCGTCGCCCCAGGCCAGCTCCTCGCCGAGGTGGTGCGCCTCGTCGGCGATCACGAGGGTGCCGGGGGTGCAGGCCTTCGCCCACGCCTCGGGGTTCGAGCCGATGCGAGCGTAGGTCACCGCCACGCCGTCGAAGTCCTTGGGCGGCCGCGGACCCTCGCTGTCGGGCATGAGGTGCAACCCCCGCGCGCCGGCGGCCATCGCCCACTGACGCGTGAGCGGCGTCGTCGGGCAGACCAGGACGATCCGGGTGGCCTTCCCGGCCTCGAGCAGCCGCTTGGCGACCTCGATCGCCGGCCGCGTCTTGCCCGCGCCGGGCGCGGCCGAGATCAGGAAGGGGCCGCCGTGCCACCGCTCCATGGCGTCCATGGCGAGGGCCTGCCACGGGCGCAGGCCGGCGTTCTTCGAGCGGGTCGGGGAGGACACGGAGGGCGGGATGGTGCGGATCGGGCCGGACGGAGCGGACGCGCCTGCAAAGCGCGCGCCTTCGGCCCCTTCGAGGCTAGTGGCGGAAGTGGCGGCGGCGGGTCAGGACCATCGAGATGCCCGCCGCGTCCGCGGCCGCCACGACCTCGTCGTCGCGGACCGAGCCGCCGGGCTGGACCACCGCGGTGACCCCGGCCTGGATCGCGAGCTCGGGCCCGTCGGCGAACGGGAAGAACGCGTCCGAGGCGAGCGCGGTGCCGGCGAGCGGGCTCTGCGCCTTCTCGATCGACAGGCGCACGGAGTCCACCCGGCTCATCTGCCCCGCGCCGATCCCGACCGTCGCGAGGCCCTTGGTGAGGACGATCGCGTTCGACTTCACGTGCTTCGCGACCCGCCAGGCGAAGAGCAGGTCGCCCCACTCCTCCTCGGTCGGGTGCCGCTGCGTGACGACTTCCATCGCCTCGCGGTCGTCGCGGACGGCGTCCGCGTCCTGCACGAGCAGGCCACCGAGGACCTGGCGCACGACGGGCTCGCCCAGGGCGGGCAGGCGGCGCTCGTCGTCCTGGAGGATCCGGATGTTCTGCTTCTGCGAGAGGACCGCGAGCGCGGCCTCGGTGTAGCCCGGGGCGAAGAGCACCTCGATGAACTGCTGGTGCAGCGCCGTCGCGAGCTCCTCGTCCACCTCGCGGTTCAGTGCGATCACGCCGCCGAACGCGCTCATCGGATCGCACTTGAACGCGCCCTGGTAGGCCTGGAGCCCGGTCGCGCCGAGCGCCACCCCACACGGGTTGTTGTGCTTGACGATCGCGCAGGCGGGAACCTCGAAGTCGCGGACCATCGCGCGGGCGCTCTCGAGGTCGAGCAGGTTGTTGAACGAGAGCTGCTTGCCGTGGTGCTGGCGGACCATCGACATGAGCGACGAGCGCGCCCCGACCTGCTGGTAGTAGGCGGCGCGCTGGTGCGGGTTCTCGCCGTAGGAGAGGTCGGTGACCTTCTCGTACGCGCGGATGAACAGCGGCGGGAAGTCCTCGTCCTTCTCCGCGAACCAGCGCGAGATCGCGGTGTCGTAGCGCGCGGTGAGCGCGAACGCGGCGGCGGCGAGCGCCTCGCGCGTCGGCATGGACAGCGTGCCGCCCGTGTCGCGGAGCTCCTCGAGCACGGCGTCGTAGGCCTCGGGGTTCGTGACCACCGCGGCGTACGCGTGGTTCTTCGCGGCGGCGCGGATCATGGTCGGGCCGCCGATGTCGATGTTCTCGATGACCTCGCCCTCGGACACGCCGCGCGTCGCCGCCGTGCGCTCGAACGGGTAGAGGTTCACGCACACGAGGTCGACCCACTCGATGCCGTTGGCGGCGGCGGCGTCGAGGTGCGCGGGGTTGTCGCGCACCGCGAGCAACCCGGCGTAGAGCTTCGGGTGGAGCGTCTTGACGCGCCCGTCCATCATCTCCGGGAAGCCCGTGAAGTCGTCGATGGCGCGAACCGGCAGCCCGGCCTCCGTGAGCGCCGCGGCGGTGCCGCCCGTGGAGACGAGCTCGACTCCCAGGTCGGCGAGCCCGCGGGCGAAGTCCACGATGCCGCGCTTGTCCGAGACCGACAGCAGCGCCCGGGCGACGCGCACCTCCCCCGGGGCGGTCGGCATGGGACGGGACGACGTGGTGTCCGACACGGGAAGGAGCTTATTCGGGCGCGCCTCGGGGAACCCCCCAGGCATGGCCGACCCGAAGATCGAGGACCGCTCGGACGAGATGGAGCGGGACCTGCACCAGCTCGAGGACCACATCGACGACGCCGAGAAGCGCCTCGAGGCCCGCAGGGACGAGGCGGGAGCGGCCGAGGGCGTCGCCGGGGACTGGGAGGGCGAGCAGGACCGCGGCAACGGCGACGACCCCGTCGGCGCGAAGCAGGACGCGGAGACGGGCGGCGCGCGCGGCAACGACGGCAGGCAGGACGACGGCCGCGAGCCCGAAGAGGCCGCGAGCCCGACCTGAGCGCGGCGCGCCCGGGCGGCCGGCACGACGGCAGGC
>JAOPZO010000208.1 GCA_025964065.1 Solirubrobacterales bacterium
CGGAACCGGATCCGGGCGGGGCTCGTGCCGGCGCTGCAGGCGGTCGACCCGCGGGCGGAGGAGAACGTGCTCCGGACCGCGGAGCTCCTGCGGGACGAGGCCGAGGTGCTCGACGGCGTCGTCGACACGGCGCTCGCCGGCGGGCGCTCCATCGCGGTCGGCCACCTCGCGGTGCTGCCGCGGGCGCTGGCCCGGCTCGTGGTCCGGCGGCTCGCGGAGGACGCGACGGGCGGGCTCTGCCCGCGGGCCGCGAACCGGCTCGACGACATCGTGGCGCTGGGGGCCGGGGCGATCGACGTGGGGGACGGCGCGCGCGCCGAGGTGCGGGAGGGCGTCCTGCGGATGGTGCCGACGCCGCCCCTGGACCGCACCGGGCCCGAGCGCGGGAGCCGGTAGCCTGGGCGCCGATGCGCGACAAGGCCATTGGAGACATCCTCGTCCAGCCCGACGCCCTCCGGCGTCGCGTGGAGGAGCTCGGCGCGCAGATCAGCCGGGACTACGAGGGCAAGGACCTGCTCCTGGTCGGCGTGCTGAAGGGCGCCATCTTCTTCCTCGCGGACGTCATGCGCCACATCGAGGTGCCCTGCGACCTCGACTTCATGGCCGTCTCGAGCTACGGCTCCGCCACCGACTCGAGCGGCGTGGTGCGGATCATCAAGGACCTCGACGCCCCGCTCGAGGGCCGTGACGTCCTCATCGTCGAGGACATCGTCGACTCCGGCCTGACGCTCCAGTACCTCCTGCGGAACCTGGGCGCGCGGAACCCTGCGTCGCTCGAGGTGTGCGCGCTGCTCACGAAGCCCGCCCGCCGCAAGGTCGAGCTCGACGCGCGCTACGTGGGCTTCGAGATCCCGGACCGGTTCGTCATCGGCTACGGCCTCGACTTCGACGAGAAGTACCGCAACCTGCCGTATGTGGCGACCATGACGGACGAGGCCGTCGCCGCGGCGCAGGCACGCTCGTAGGCGGCCTTTCGGCCGAAAACCCGGTGCTACGCTCACCGTCTCCATGAGCCGCTTCTTCAAGAGCGCCGCGTTCCCGATCCTGATCGTGGTGGTGCTCGCCTTCTTCGCGCAGCGGCTGATCTCCCCGGGGTCCGACCAGGAGAAGGTGTCCTACTCGGACTTCCTCACCCAGCTCGACCAGCGCCGGGTCAAGACCGTCGAGCTGCGGCAGAAGAACAGCACGGCGCAGGTCGTGACCGTCGAGAACAAGAAGTACGAGGTCGGGTTCCTCGACGGGGAGGCCGCGAGCCGCCTCGAGAGCACCCTTGCCGCCGCGAAGGCCGAGGGGAAGCTCCAGGAGTTCGACATCAAGGGCCGCAAGACGAACGGCTGGGTGTCGGCGCTCACGTACCTGCTGCCGTTCCTGCTCTTCGTCGGCCTGTGGATCTTCCTCATGAACTCCATGCAGGGCGGCGGCTCGAAGGTCATGCAGTTCGGCAAGTCGAAGGCGAAGCGCATGACCGCCGACTCCCCGAAGATCACCTTCCGGGACGTCGCGGGCGCGGACGAGGCCGTCGAGGAGCTGCACGAGATCAAGGAGTTCCTCGAGAACCCGAAGAAGTTCCAGGCGCTCGGGGCCCGCATCCCGAAGGGGGTCCTGCTCTACGGCCCGCCCGGCACGGGCAAGACGCTCCTCGCGCGTGCCGTCGCCGGCGAGGCGGGGGTCCCGTTCTTCTCCATCTCGGGCTCGGACTTCGTCGAGATGTTCGTGGGCGTCGGCGCCTCGCGCGTGCGCGACCTCTTCGAGCAGGCCAAGCAGAACTCGCCCTGCATCATCTTCATGGACGAGATCGACGCCGTCGGCCGCCACCGCGGCGCCGGCATGGGCGGCGGCCACGACGAGCGCGAGCAGACGCTGAATCAGCTCCTGGTCGAGATGGACGGCTTCACCTCGACGGACAACATCATCATGATCGCGGCCACGAACCGGCCCGACATCCTCGATCCGGCGCTCCTGCGGCCCGGGCGCTTCGATCGCCAGATCGCCGTGGACCGCCCGGACCGCAAGGGCCGTGCGCGCATCCTCGAGGTCCACACGCGCGGCAAGCCGCTTGCGAAGGAGATCGACCACGACACGCTCGCGGGGCAGACCCCGGGGTTCACGGGCGCGGACCTCGCGAACCTCGTGAACGAGGCCGCACTGCTCTCCGCCCGTACGGGGAAGCGGGAGATCGGCCAGTCCGAGCTCGAGGAGGGGATCATGCGCGTGATCGCCGGGCCCGAGAAGAAGACGCGGGTGATGGGGGAGAAGGAGCGCCTCATCACGGCCTACCACGAGATGGGCCACGCGCTCGTCGGCCACTACCTCGAGCACTCCGACCCGGTCCACAAGATCTCCGTGGTCTCCCGCGGCCAGGCGCTGGGCTACACGATCTCCATGCCGCAGGAGGACAAGTTCCTCACGACGCGCGCCGAGCTGCAGGACTCCATCGCGATGACCCTCGGCGGTCGCGCGGCGGAGGAGATCGTCTTCAACGAGATCACCACGGGCGCCTCGAACGACCTCGAGAAGGTCACGGCGACGGCGAAGCAGATGGTCATGCGCTTCGGGATGAGCGACAAGCTCGGCCTGCGCGTCTTCGGCCACGACCACGGCCAGCCGTTCCTCGGCCGGGAGTTCCAGACCGAGCCGGACTACTCCGACGAGATCGCCCGCGACATCGACGAGGAGATCCGCCGCATCGTCGAGTCCGCGCACCAGCGCGCGAAGCAGATCCTCGAGGACAACCACGAGCTCCTCGACTCGATCTCGCTCCTGCTCCTGAAGCGCGAGACGATCGAGAAGGAGCAGTTCGAGGCCCTCGTCGCCGGCCGCACCGAGCTCGAGGTCTTCGGTCCCGACGTCGTCGAGCCCGTCCTCGACGAGCCCCTGCCGGGCACTCCGGCGCCCGTCGAGCGCTCCGAACGCGAAGCTCCGCGGGGCCTGCCCCGCCCGGGTCTCGCGGGCGCCGAGGCCCGCGCCCTCGACGCCCCCGAGAAGCCCGAGCTGACCTAGCGGCGGTGGTCGGCGGCGGTCGCGCCGGCGCCGCGGCCCGCGCCCTCGAGGAGGGCGAGGAGCGCGAGCGGCGCGCG
>JAOPZO010000209.1 GCA_025964065.1 Solirubrobacterales bacterium
GGGTGCGGCCGGCGCGGCGGGCGTCCCCGAGGCGGGCGGCGTGCCGTACTGCTCGCTGCCGTACGGGTCGGTGCCGGGCGCGGAGGAGCCGGCGGGCGGGGACTGCGAGAGCTTCCCGAAGAACGGCTGCGCGACGAACGGCGTCTCGGGCTTGGGCCAGTCGGAGCACGTCGTGCCCTTCGTGGCCTGGTTCATGAAGTCCCGGAAGATCTGCGCGGGCGCCTTGCCGCCGAACATCGTGCCGTAGCCCGGCACGGCGTTCATGACCTTGCCCTCGCGGCCCGGGTAGCCGACCCACACCGCGGTGTTCAGCCCGCGGGTCATGCCGCCGAACCACGCGTCCTTGAAGCCGCTCGTCGTGCCGGTCTTGCCGGCCGCGACGCAGTTGTCCAGGCGTGCGGCGGTTCCCGTGCCCGAGGAGACGTTCCCCTTCATGGCCTGGATCGCCTCGTAGGTCATGCCGTCGGTGAAGACCTTGAACTTCCGGATCTTCCCCATCTTCTTGTCGACCTTCCCGTCCGGGAAGCGCACGCTCGTCACGGCGATCGGCTTCACGCGCGAGCCGCCGTTGTTGATCGAGGCGTAGGCGCGGGCCATCTGCAGCGGGGAGACGCCGGTCTCGAGGCCGCCGAGCGCCTCGGCGGGGTAGGACTTGAGGATCCCCTTCTGGATGCCCATGGCCTCGGCCGTCTTCGTCACCTCGGGCGGCCCGAGGTCGAGGTCGAGCTGCTGGAAGACGGTGTTGTCCGAGGAGACGACGGCCTGGAAGATCGACTTGGACTTGCCCGAGGTCGCGCCGTCGGAGTTGTCCACGTCGATCGGGCCGTAGCCCGGCGCGTTGAACTTGAGCTTCTTCGACACGTAGGAGGTCCGGTTGATGTCGACCCCGCGCTTGAGCGCGGTCATCATCACCATGACCTTGAAGGTGGAGCCGGGCTGGCGGCGGCCCTGGGCGGCCAGGTTGAACTTCGAGTCCCCGTAGTTCGAGGAGGACGCCATCGCCTTGATGTAGCCCGTCTTGGGGTCGATGGACGCGAGCGCCGCGGAGGGCGAGCCGGGCGCGGAGAGGTTCTTGCGGATCGCCGCGCGCGCCTGCTGCTGCTTCTTCAGGTCGATCGTCGTGCGGACCCGCAGGCCGCCCGCGCGGACCTTGGCCTGCCCGTAGGTCTTGATGAGCTCGGTGCGGACGTAGTCGAAGAAGTAGTTCTCGCGACGGGTCGTGTAGTACTCGGTGTCCTCGAGCCCCAGGGGCTGCGCGGCGGCCTCCGCCTCCTGGTCCGCGGTGATGTAGCCCGCGCCGCGCATGGAGCGGAGGACCTCGTTGCGGCGCTTGAGCGCGGCGTCGGGGTTCAGGCGCGGGTTGTACTGGGTGGGCGCCTGGGGGAGGCCGGCGAGCATCGCGCTCTCGCCCAGGGTGAGGTCCGCGGGGCGCTTGTTGAAGTACACGCGGGCCGCGGCCCACACGCCCACGACCTCCTGGCCGCTGGGCGCGTTGCCGTACGGCGCGTTGTTCACGTACTTCACGAGGATCCACTGCTTGCCCTGCGGGCCCGGGTGCTTGTTCTCGAGCTCCTCCGCGAGCTTCGCCTCGCGGATCTTGCGCTTGTAGTCGCGCGTCCTGTCCTGGGCGTAGAGGTTCTTGATGAGCTGCATGGTCAGGGTGGAGCCGCCCTGGACCGTGTCGCCGCTCTCGGCGTTCTTCATCGCGGCGCGGATGACGCCCTCGAAGTCGACGCCCTTGTGCTGGTAGAAGCGCTTGTCCTCGATCGCGACCGTCGCGTCCTTCATGTCCTGCCCGATCGACGTCGACGGGACCTCGCGGCGCAGCGTGTCGGAGCCGATGACGCCGAGCTTCTCGCCGTTCGCGGCGAAGATGATCGAGTTCTCGCCCTGGTCCTTCGCCTTCAACGACTCGATGCTCGGGGCGCTGTTCGCGATGGAGACGACGTAGCCGACGGCACTCAGACCCGCGATCGTCACCGTGGCGAGGAGGACCGCCGCCGCCAGGAAGATGATGCGTCCGGGGCCGCCCTTGCTGCGGTTGCGGCGTCGTTGGCGTTCGCGACGGGACATGGCGGTTCGCTTCGGTCGGAGGAAGGGGCGATGGGTCGCCGGACGGGTTCCCTGCGTGCCGAGCGACCACCGATGGTAGCCCCAGGGTCCCGCGTGAGCGCCGCCTAGCGCCGGGGTCGGACGTCTCCTTCGACGCCGTCCCCCGGATTCCCCTGCGGCGTACCCATCCCGGCGTCCCGCAAGGCACGGAGCGCCTGCTCGCGCAGCGCGTGCTCGCGCCCGGCGCGCTCGTGGGGCGGCGCGTGCGCCCCGACGAGGAGCAGCCGGGTGCCGTCCGCGGTCGTCTCCGCGAGCCGGACGCCGACGTCGCCGAGCACCGTGCGGAGCGCGTCGACGGCCGCGAGCGGGTCCACGTCGCGGTTGAGCCAGACGGACGGCTCCACGGCGATGGACGGGCCGGCGATGGAGTCGTTGCGCAGGACGCCCGCGGCCAGCCGCTCGTTCGGCACGATGATGCGCGTTCCGCCCGGGGTACGGAGCCACGTGTACGTGAGCCGCACGTCCTCCACCGTCCCCGTCTCGCCCTCGAACGTCACGACGTCCCCGATGCGGAGGGGCTGCGTGACCGCGAGCAGGATCCCCGCGATCGCGTTCGCGAGCGTCTGCCGCGCCGCGAAGCCGACCACGGCGGCCGCGATCGCGCCCGAGGTCAGGATCGCGTTGGCGATGTCGCCGACCCCGCCGAAGCGCCGCAGGGCGATCGAGAGGCCGATGATCACGACGACGACGTCGACGAGCCGGCGGAGGAACCGCAGGCGCGTGTCGACCTCGGGTCGGAGCTCCTTGCCCGAGACGGCCGCGGCCAGGCGCCGGCCGCGGCGGTCGACCACCCGGTTGATCGCGAGGACGGCGAGCACCGTCAGCGCGAGGACCCCCACGGCGGTGAGCTCGTCCTCGTAGCGCGGGAAGAACCCTTCGGCAGCGAGGATGGTGAGCGGCATGGCGCCTGACGGTACCCGGACGCTCCGCCCGCCCGCCGCCCCGCGGGCGGTGCCCGCGCG
>JAOPZO010000236.1 GCA_025964065.1 Solirubrobacterales bacterium
CGGCGGCCCGCTGCTTCGCGGCGCCGACGTCCTCGTGCAGGCCGGCGCGCTCGCGGCGCAGCGCGTTCAGCTCGCGGGTGAGGCCGACGATGCGGTCCGCGTCCGGGACGGGATCCGGCGCGGGGAGGTCGAGCAGGAGGCCGCCGAAGGCGAGCGCGAGCGTCGCGTCGTCGAGGTCGTCGGCCGGGACCGTGAAGCTCGCGCGGAGGATCCCGTCGTCCGTCGAGGCGGCCACGGGCTTGAGCTCGCGGCGCGGACCGTCCTCGAGCTCGACGAGCAGGCGCGGGGCGCTCGTGCGGACCGTCCGCCGGGCGAGCCGGCCCTCCAGCTCCACGAGGGCGACGACCTCCGTCACCGGGGTGCGCGTGAAGCGCACGAGCTCGAATGCGGCACCGCGCGGGCTCACCGCGACTCGTGCTCCTGCTGGGCCGTGAAGGGGGCCGTGGCGTCCGGGTCGCCGGCGGGCTCGGGCGCGAAGCGATCCGCCACCGGCCCGTCGTGGGTCGCGGTGGCGGCGACGCCGGAGCCCGTCGCGGGAGTGCCGGCGGCGGCCGTGGGGCGCTTGTCGACGGCGGCGACGCGGCGGCGCCGCTCCTTGTTGCGGACGTCGACGGTCACGGCGATCTGGGCCGCGGCGAGCGCCGCCCCGGCGAGCAGCCCGAAGGCGGCGACCAGCGCGAGCCACGCGCCGACCTCGCGCTCGGAGCCCTGGGCGGCGGGCGGTGCGTCGATGAGCTGCGAGACCACGACGACCACCGCGACCGCCGCGGCGCCGAGCAGCACGCGGGAGTCGAGGAGGCCGAAGGCGGCGGCCACCGCGGCCAGGGCGGCCAGGAGGAGCAGGAGGTCGTGGACCTCGAAGACCTCCCACGCGGTGTACCCCGCGCGCCCGCCATCGAGCCCGAACCAGTCCAGGAACAGGGAGACGACGAGCAGCAGGGCGGCCGCCGCGACGAGCAGGGCACCGGCATCGAGCTTGCGGTTCATGCACGGCACTTTCCCGCCTGGTCCGGACGGGAACCGTGCGATCCCTCCGCCGGAGGGATCTGGCTCAGCTCTCGCCGGGGCCCCGCTGGCGCAGGAAGCGCTGGAACTCCCGGGCGATCACGTCCCCGCTCGGCACGTCGGGCGCGTCCGCCGCCTCCTCCTCGAGCGCCGCGGCCTCCAGGCGCTCCACGAACGCCTGCACGTCGGGGTCCTGCGCGACCGCGGCGGAGACCTGCGTCTCGTAGCGGGCCGCGTCCGACTCGAGCTCCTGCGCGTCCACGGACACGCCGACGAGGCCCTCGAGCTTGCGTACGAGCGCCAGCGCCGCCTTCGGGTTCGGCGCGGCGGCGACGTAGTGGGGCACGCTCGCCCACAGCGAGGCGCACGGCATCCCGGCGTCCTGGCACGCGGCGAGCACCGCGCCCGTGATGCCGGTCGGCCCCTCGTAGTTCGAGCTCTGCAGCCCGAGGCGCTCCACCGCGCCGTCGTCCGACGCGAACCCCGTGATGTGGACCGGCCGCGTGTGCGGCACGTCGGCCAGGAGCGCGCCGAGCGTCACGACCATCTGGACGCCGAGCGCCTCGGAGAGGTCGATGATCTGCTGCATGAAGGTCCGCCAGCGCATGGAGGGCTCCGGGCCCTGCAGCAGGATGAGGTCGCGGGGGGCCCGCGGGATCCGCGCGGCGTACACCTCGACCTCGGGCCACTCGATCTCGCGTGACCTGCCCTCGACGAGGCGGATCCGCGGGCGCGTGGCCTGGAAGTCGTAGAACTCCTCCGGGTCGATCCGCGCGAAGCGCGTGGCGCCGAGGGACGACCCGATGAACTGGAGCGCGGCGCTCGCCGCGTCGCCCGCGTCGTTCCACCCGGTGAAGGCGCACACCAGGGCGGGAGCGCGGAGGCCGTCGGGGCGGCTCTCCCAGATCAGGGGCTGCATCCGGCCACGATACCCATGCCCCGTGGGTGCACCCGTCGGGCGGCCCGTGCATCATGCGGGGCGTGCCCGGACCGCCCACCGCGGGGGAGACGACGGTCGCGACGCTCCGGGCCGGGGACGCGATCGACACGATCTTCGCCTGCATCCGCAAGGACCGCCTGACGACCAAGTCGGGCGCCGCCTACCTCTCGCTCGAGCTCCGCGACCGCACGGGCAGCGTCCCGGCGCGCGTGTTCAAGGACGCCGACCGCCTCGCGGGGCGCTTCGAGCGCGGCCAGCTCGTACGGGTGAAGGCGACCGTCGAACGCTTCCGCGAGGAGCTTCAGCTCGACGTCCAGAACATCGCGACCGCCCCCGCCGGCGCGGCGGACCCCACGCGCTTCCTGCCCGTCGCCTACCGGGACCTCGACGAGCTCGACGGCTTCCTCGAGCACCTGGCCGCCGAGGTCCACGACCCGGGCTACGCCGGGCTCCTGCAGCGGCTGCTCGGCGACGAGGAGCTCCGCGCGGCGTGGCGCCTCGCGCCCTGCTCGCCGCGGGCCGGGCACCACGCGTACCTCGGCGGGCTCCTCGAGCACACCGTCGCGGTCGGGACGCTCGCGCTCGAGACGTGCCAGCTGCACGTGAAGCTCAACTCGGACCTGCTCATCACCGCGGCGCTCGTGCACGATCTCGGCAAGACCCGCGAGTACGCCTACGGCGCCGAGATCGAGCTGACCGAGGAGGGACGCCTGCTCGGCCACGTGGAGCTCGGGCTGCGGCTGGTCGAGCGCGCCGCGGGCGGCCTCGAGGAGGGCCGGCGCCTGCAGCTCGCGCACTGCGTGCTGACCCACCACGGGGCGGACGCCGCGCCGCAGCGCCGGTTCGGCTCCCCCGAGGCCGTCGCGCTGCACCGCATCAACGCGCTCGATGCCGCCGTCAAGGGCGCGATCGAACTCGGGCTCGGGTAGCGCGACTGCCAGAATGACGCCTGCAATGGACGACGCGCCCGTCACCGGAGGTCCACGGCGACGGCGCTTCGGCTTCCGCCGCGCCCCCGCGGCCGGCCCGACCGACCCCCCGGTCCGCACCGGGCCGGCCACGCTGCTGCTCGTGGACGACATCGAGTCGATCCGGGTGCTGCTCCGCACGACGCTCGAGCCCGAGTTCTCCGTCGCGGGCGAGGCCGGGGACGGACGGGAGGCGGCCACGCTCGCGGAGGCGCTCCAACCCGACATCGTCCTCCTCGACCTCAACATGCCGCGGTTCGACGGGCTCGAGGCGATCGCGCCCATCCGCCGCACCTGCCCCGCGACGCGCATCGTCGTCTTCTCCGGCCTGCCGCCCGAGCTGCTCGAGGACAAGGCCATGCAGCTCGGCGCCCACCGCTTCGTGGACAAGGCGCGGCCGCTGGCCGAGCTCCCGGCGATCCTGCGCGAGGTCCTCGACGGGGACTAGGCCGGCGCGGCCTGGGGACGCACGAGCTGCGCCGCGACCCACAGCAGCAGGGCGGCGAAGCCGACCTCGATCGCCCGCTCCGGCACGGCGTTGACGATCACGACGCCGAGCGCCGCGGCGGGGACGGCGAGGCCGCCGACGAGGAGGCCGTCGCGGAGCCGCAGGTTGCCGTAGCGGTGCTGGCGCGCCGCGCCCACCAGCGCCACGGGGACGATCGCGAGCAGCGAGGTCGCCTGGGCGTCGAGGGGCGGGAGGTCGAGCACGAGCACGAGCGCGGGCACGAAGAGCGCGCCGCCGCCGATGCCGAGCAGGCCCGCAGCGAGGCCGGCCAGCACCCCGATGAGCGCGGCGAGGATCACGGGACGAGGAGCTCCAGGGCGCTCGCCGCGAGGAGCGCGGCGAAGAGCAGCCGCACCGTACGGGGCTCGATCCGCTGCTGCAGCCAGGTCCCGGCGAGCACTCCGCCGACCGCCGGGACGCCGACGAGGAGCCCCTCGGCGAGACGCACGTTCCCGTACGCGCCGTGGGTGAGGGTGGCCGCCGTGGCGATGACGACGATCGCCGCGAGCGAGGTCCCGGTCGCCTCCCGCTCGCCGTAGCCGAGCCACAGGACGAGCAGCGGGACCATGACGACACCGCCCCCGACGCCGAAGAGCCCGGAGAAGAGCCCGGCCGCCGTCCCGATCACGGCGAGCGCCAGGGTTCTCCGTCGGGACACGGCTGCCATGCTACGGAGCAGATGGCCCTGGCTCCTCCGCTCGCCGACGCGCTCGCGCCGCTGATCGCCGACCCGTCCGCCGCGGCGGTCCTGCTCGACGTCGACGGCACGCTGGCGCCCATCGTCCGGCACGCGGACGACGCGCACGTGCCCGAGCCGACCCGGATGCCGCTCATCCGCGTCGCCAAGCGCTACGGCGTCGTGGCCTGCGTGAGCGGCCGGCGCTCCGCGGTCGCGCGCCGGATCGTGTCGCTCGGCTCGATCACCTACATCGGAAACCACGGCACGGAGGTGCTGCGCGGCGGCGCCACGGAGGCGGAGGTCGACCCCGAGGTCGCCGAGTGGGGCGAGCGCGTCCGCGCCTGGGCGCGGAAGGCGCAGACCGAGGAGCTCGACCGGCTGCGCGTGCGCGCCGAGGACAAGCAGGCCATCGCCGCCTTCCACTGGCGCGGCGCCCCCGACGAGCCCGCCGCGGAGGCGGCCGTGCAGGCGCTCGCCGCCCGCGCCGAGTCCGAGGGCTTCCACACCCACTGGGGCCGCAAGGTCCTCGAGGTCCGCCCGCCCCTCCCGATGGACAAGGGCCGCGGCGTCGAGCGGCTCCTCACGGGCGCCGGCCTCGCCGTGGCGCTCTACGCGGGCGACGACCGGACCGACCTCGACGCGTTCGCCGGCCTGCGGCGGCTCGTGGAGGCCGGGGAGCTCGGCGCCGCGGTGTGCGTCGGCGTGCGCTCCGACGAGACGCCGCCGGAGCTCGAGGCCGCCGCCGACCTCATGGTCGACGGCCCCGCGGGCGTCCGCGACCTGCTCATCGCGCTCGCCGGCTGAGCGGTGCGCTTCGCGGACCTTCTCCGCACCACGGTCCTGCTGAGCGCCGGCTCCGCGACCGCGCTCGCCGCCGCCTGCGTCGTGGGCACCGCGAACGACCCGGGCTCGAGCGTCGCGGTGCAGATGGCCGCGTGGTGGGTGCTCGCCGCGTGCGCCGGCGCCTGGATCGGGCGGCACACCTCGGCCTCGCCGCCCATCGCGCGGGCGCTCGCGGACTCCCGCGTGGCGACGTCGATGCCGGAGGACCGCGTCCTCGCGACGCTCGTGAACCGGCTCTGGCCGCTGCTCGTGGCGACCGTGCTCGCCGGGGCGCTCGCGTTCCTGGCGCCCCAGGTGCCGGGCATCGCAGCGGGCTTCGCGATCATCTGGGCGCTGTCGTGGCGCTTCCAGGACAGGGCCGTCGTCGCGATCGAGGAGCGCGACGGCGTGAGCTTCCACGTCGAGCCGACCTCCCCGTTCGCGCCGGTGAGGCTCGTGCGCACGCCGGGACTGCGGCGGGAGGTACCCGAGCTGCCGGTCGCTTCGTAGGTTGGGGGCGTGCGCCACGACTTCGACCCCGCCGAGACCGACCCGTACGCGTTCTACAAGCTGCTGAACTCGGTCATCGTCCCGCGGCCGATCGCGTGGGTCTCGAGCACCTCCGCGGACGGCGTGGACAACCTCGCGCCGCACTCCTTCTTCACCGTCTCCTGCGTGTCGCCGCCCGTCGTGCAGTTCACCTCGGTCGGCCGGAAGGACTCGCTGCGCAACGTCGAGGCCACGGGCGAGTTCGTCGTCTGCTTCACCCCCGAGGAGCTCTGGGAGCAGGTCAACGCCACAGGAACGAACTTCCCGCCCGGCGTGAGCGAGTGGGACGCCGTCGGGCTGGAGCGCGAGCCGAGCCTGCGCGTGGCGCCGCCGCGCGTCGCCGCCTCCCCCGTGGCGCTGGAGTGCGCGCTGCACTCGACGCTCTGCCTGGGGAACTCCACGGTCGTCTTCGGCCGCGTGGTGCACGTCGCCGTCTCGGGCGACGTGATGGAGGACGGCCGGCCCGAGGTGCGCCGGCTGAAGCCGCTCTCGCGGATGGGCGCGAACGAGTGGGGCACCCACGGGGAGATCCGCGAGATCACGCGCATCCCGCACGAGGAGTGGCCCGGGCACTACGGGGGCTAGGCGGCTCCTCCGGCGGCCGGACAGGGCGCGTCCGCGTTCAGAAGAGGCTCGCGACGCCGACCAGCGCGGGAGCGAAGACGAGCGCCGGGAGGAAGTTCCCGACCTTCACGTCCGTGACCGACAGGAGCTTCAGCGCGATGCCGATGATGAGCACGCCGCCGGCGCTCGAGAGCGCGGCGAGCGCCTCGCTGCCCTCGTGGAGGATGTCCTCGAAGAGCCCGGCGGAGAGCGAGATGCCGCCCTGCACGACGAGGACGGAGAGTGCGGCGAACGCGACGCCCGGGCCGAGCGAGGCGGCGATCGCGATGCTCGCGAAGCCGTCGAGGACCGCCTTCGTCGCGAGCGCCTCGTAGTCGCCCGTGAGGCCGTCCTGGATCGCGCCGACCACCGTGAGCGGGCCGACGCAGAAGAGGAGGCTCGCGGTGAAGAACGCCTGCGAGACGGTGCTGGTGGAGGCGCCGTCGCCGCGCGTGGTCATGGCCTGGAGGCGGTCGCCGAGCCGTTCCAGGCGGTCCTCGATCCGCAGCCCCTCGCCGACGATGCCGCCGAGCAGGACGCCGCCGAGGACGAAGAGCGTGTTCGTGTCGCGCCACGTGAGCGCGAGCTCGACGCCGATGACGAGCGTCACGAGGCCGAGGCCCGCGAGCACGCGCTCCTGCAGCCGCTGGGGCAGGCGGGAGCCGAGGAGCGAGCCGACGAGCGTGCCGAGCAGGACCGTCGCGACGTTGATGAGGGTGCCGGTCACCGGGCGCGGACCCTAGAAGGTCGGGGGCGGGGCCCGGCGATCGAGCATCTAGTGTCCCGGCGGCATGACCGACCTGCTCCTCGTCTGCCTGGGCTCGACCGCCGGGCTCCGCGCGGCCGAGGACGAGCTGCTCGGGTCGCTCGAGCGCGCCGGGGCCTCCGTGGCGCGCGTGACAGCCAGGCCGCCGCGGGAGGTGCGCACGTTCGTGGCGACCGACCTCGCGTGGGC
>JAOPZO010000243.1 GCA_025964065.1 Solirubrobacterales bacterium
GCGCTCACGCACCTGCGCCGGGTCCTCGCCGAGGGCGTCTCGACGGACGGTCAGGCCGCGGGCGGCCTGGGCGACGGCCTGCGCCGCGCGGACATGCTCGCCCGCGGCCACGGCCTCGTCGTGGTCGTCTCGGACTTCCTGGAAGGGCCCGAGGCGTGGGAGGGGCCGCTCGGCGCGCTCCGCCACCGCCACGACGTCATCGCCGTGGAGGTCCGTGACCGCCGCGACGAGGAGCTCCCCGCCGTCGGCGTCCTGTGGCTGCGCGACCCCGAGACGGGCCGCGACCTCCAGGTCGACACGAACTCCGCCGGCCTGCGCGGCCGTTTCGCCGCGGCCGCCGCCCAGCGCCAGGCCGCCACGGCCCAGGCGCTCAAGCGCCGCGGGGTGCGCCACGCGGTCTGCCGCACGGACGGCGACTGGATCGGGAGCCTCGGGGCAGTGCTGCGATGACGCTCGCGTTCGGCTTCCAGACCCCGGGCTGGCTCCTGACGCTCGCGCTGCTCCCGCTCGTCGTCTTCGCGTACGTCGCGCTCCAGAACCGGCGCCGCGGCGACGCGCTGCGCTTCGCGAGCCTCGCGACGCTCGCCTCCGTCGCCCCGGCGAGCCCGGGCTGGCGTCGCCACGTCCCGCCCGCGCTGCTCCTGCTCTCCCTCCTCGCGCTCCTGCTCGCGCTCGCACGGCCCGAGGCGACGTTCTCCGTCCCGCGGGAGCGCGCGTCGGTGATGCTCGTGACGGACACCTCGGGCTCCATGGCCGCCACGGACGTCGAGCCGGACCGGCTCACGGCCGCCCGCGAGGCCGCCGGCGCGTTCCTGGACGAGGTGCCGGACAGGATCCGGGTCGGCCTCGTCGCGTTCTCCTCGACCTCGGCGGTCCTGCAGACGCCGACGACGGACCGCGCCGCGGTGCGGGACGGACTCCAGACGATCCAGGCCGGCGGCGGGACGGCGACGGGCGACGGCATCGAGGCCGGGCTCCGGGCCCTGAACGCCCAGAACCAGAACCGCTCGGAGGCGGAGCGGATTCCTGGCGCGATCGTGCTGCTCTCGGACGGGAAGGCGACCTCGGGCGCGGACCCGTCGGGGGTCGCGCAGCAGGCCCGCCAGGCGCGGGTCCCGATCTACACCGTGGCCCTCGGCACCCAGGACGGCACGATCCTCACGCCGGACGGCCAGGAGCTCAACGTGCCGCCGGACCTCGACGCGCTGCGGGAGATCGCCGCGATCTCCGGCGGCCGCTTCTTCGACGCCCCCTCCGCCGACGCGCTCGAGAGCGCCTACGCCGACCTGGGTTCGCGCCTGGGGGAGGAGCCCGAGGTCCGCGAGGTCACGAACGCCTTCGCGGGCGGCGCGCTCGTGCTGCTCGTCCTCGGCGCCGGGCTCGGGCTGCTCTGGTTCGGGCGCGTGCCCTGAGGGCCGACGAACCGGAGCGGGGTGAACGGCGTGACGCGACCGGGCCCGCTGGTACGTTCGGGGGGTGACCACGGTCCTCGTCCTCGTCTTCCTCGCCCTGATCGCCGCCGGCGTGGTCGTCTTCGTCCGCCAACGCAAGCAGGTCGGCGCCGGCCCGGGCGGCCGCACCGCCGCGGAGCGCTCCGCCGCCCGCTCGCTCGGCAAGGCCGACGTCCCGACCCAGGCACGGACCTCCGTCCGCGGCCTGCAGCTCGGGGACGTCGTCGCCTACGAGGGCCACGACTGCATCGTCGAGCGCACCTACCGCTTCCGCGAGGGCGGCTCGACCTGGGAGGAGCACCTCCTCGTCGACGGCCCCTTCCGCCGCTGGCTCTCCGTCGAGGACGACGAGGGCCTCGAGTGCGTCGTCTGGGAGCGCCAGCCCGACCCGACGCTCACCCCGGGCGCGAAGAGCATCGACGTCGACGGCACGAGCTACCGCTTCGACGAGCAGGGCACCGCGGACTACACGCTCGAGGAGGCCGCCGGCCCCGGCGGCTCCGGCAAGGCGGAGTACGCGGACTACCAGGCCGGCGAGCGCCGCCTGAGCTTCGAGCGCTACGACGGCTCGGGCTGGGAGGTGAACGTCGGCGCGGTGGTCTCGGAGCACGTCTTCGACGTCTACCCCGGCTCGGGGGAGGTGCCGGTCTGATGCTCACGCCCCTTGAGGAGGCCGAGGCCACCGAGGCCGCGCTCCGCGCGCAGCTCGGGGAGCTCGTGTCCGCGAAGGTCCGCGCCGAGAAGGAGGGCGCCCGCCTCGCCGACCGCGCGTCGGTCCCGGGCGCCGACGCCGCACTCGCCCCGCTCGCGGAGCGCTACCGCGCCCAGGCCACGCGCCTGGCGTCCGAGGTCGAGGAGGTGCGCGGCGGGCTGCGCGCTCAGGAGGGGCGCACGGAGCAGCTGCGCGCGGACGCCGCCGGGGCCTGACGTGCGGACCGCCCTCGCCACCCCCTACGCGGACGTGCGGGCCGAGGACCTCGTCCTCGAGCTCGACGCGCCGGACGTCCCCGCGCTCGAGCGCCTCGTGCTCGACCTCGGTGCCTTCCAGGTCGAGCTGCGCCTGCTCGGCCACTCCCATCAGGCCATCGTCACCCGCGCGGGCTTCGCCCTCTCGGAGACCGTGAGCTGCCGGCCGGAGCAGGTCGCCGACGGCGGCCACCTGCCCGCCGCACGCGCCCTGCGCCGTGACGGCTGCGCCTACGCCTTCTCGGCCGACGTGCTGCCGCTCGCGGACTTCGACGGCCCCGCGCTCGTCGGGGCGGTCGAGGCGGACCCGCACGGGATCGTCGGGGACTTCCCCGGCACCCCGGGCGCATTCACCGCGCTGCGCGCCGCGCCCGTCCAGACCCCGGGCGCCACGGGCGTCCGCTGGGAGACCTGGCACGCCTACCCGCAGACGGGCGAGCTCGTGCGCACGACGGGCGAGGTCCTCGACGCATGAAGGCCGTCGCGATCGGCCTCGTCGTCGTCGGGTTGCTCGGGCTCGTGCTGACCCTCGCCGGCTCGGGCTCGGCCCGCTCCTACGTCAAGGACAACTACACCCGCGCCGGCTCGGACCGCGGCGCCGACGTCTACACCTCGAGCAAGCCGCCGGCGAAGGTCGCCGCGGAGATCGCGAGGAAGCACAAGCCCGCCGACCGCCGGGCGACCCCCGAGGGCATCTTCCTGCGCTACCGCTCGGACTTCGTCGGGATCATGCCCCGCGGCACGGGCTCCCGGATCGCGGTCGCCGACGAGCGCCGCGGCTACGGCCTCTTCTTCCCGTTCGTCGGCGGCTACTGGGGCCGGGCCTCCGGGCGCGGCGAGTCGTTCCGCGGTGGCGGCCCGGGCGGGGGCGGCAAGTGAG
>JAOPZO010000245.1 GCA_025964065.1 Solirubrobacterales bacterium
CGGCGCGCTCGAGGGCCAGCAGCCGGTCCGCCGCGGCGCTCGCGTGGGCGGCGGCCTCGGCGTGGCCGAGCGGCGCCGCGGGCGGCAGCTCGAGCGCTCCGTCCGAGCCCAGGACGGGCGCGAACGGGGCTTCGCCCGGGGAGGGGGAGAACACGGCGAAGATCCCGCCGCGCATCCCGCCCCGCGCCATGCGCGGGAGGTCGAGGTGCCCCGTGGCCCGCCCGGCGGCGAGGTCGGCGTGGTCCTCCCGCGTCAGCGCGTCGTTGTGGCCGTCGAAGATCGCCCGCACGCGTGGCTCCTGGAGCCTGCGGTCCTAGAGCACGACCTCGCAGTTGCGCGTGCGGTCGCCCTTGTCCTTCGCGACGGCGTCGCGACCGGGACCGCAGTCGATGACGTCCTTGCCGCCGCTGACGGCGTAGATGCGGTCGTCGCCCCCGCCACCGAAGAGCTTGTCGTCGCCGTAGCCGCCGTTGAGCGCGTCGTCGCCGGCGCCGCCGCGCAGCACGTCCTCGCCGCGGCCGCCCTCGAGCTCGTCGTCGCCGAGGCCGCCGTCCAGCACGTCGTCGCCGAAGCGGCCGAAGAGCTCGTCCGCCCCCGCGCCGCCGAAGAGGCGGTCGTGGCCGCCGGCGCCCTCGAGGAAGTCCGAGCCGCCGTTGCCGAGGAGCGTGTCCTTGCCGGCGGTGCCGATGATGCGCTCGTCGGCGTCCGTGTTGCCCTTGCAGCCCTTCGCGTACGAGCAGATGACGCGCGACTCCTGGGCCTGCACGTGCTCGAGCAGCTGCTCGCCCGCCCTGCCCGCGGAGGCCATGGCGGCGTTGGTCCAGCCCGTGGACAGGATGTTCAGGCGGGCGGCGGCGATCGCGTCCATGTCGGTCGGGTCGACGCCCGCGACCTGCAGGATGCCGCCGACGAGCAGGCCCGTGACCTCACCGATCGCCGGGGCGCCGGGGAGCGTCGGGAGGCCGGGGAGGGAGATGAGGTTCGGGTTGGCGAAGGCGGTCGTTGCCGGCACCGGGATCCGGGGCGAGGTGGGGACGCCCGGGAGCGACGCGACCGGGACCGGCGCCTGGCGGGGCCGGCCCGTGGTGCGGCCGCCGCCGGACGGGCTCGGGAGCACGACGACCTCGCAGGCCTGGGCCTGGTCGGCCTCGCCGCGGGAGGAGGTGTAGAGGACGTCGTTGCCCGCGCCGCAGTCGACCTTGTCCTGGCCCGGACCGGAGAAGACGACGTCGTCGCCCGCGCCCGCGTCGACGGTGTCCTCGCCGCCGAAGCCGTAGATCGTGTCGTTGCCGTCGCCACCGACGAAGTCGCCGTTGCCGCCATCGTCGAGGAGGATGTCGTTTCCGGGCCCGCCGACGATCTTCTGCCCGGGGTTCTGGCCGGCGCCCGCGTCGATGCGGTCGTTGCCCGGGCCGCCGTCGAGGACGTCGCCGCCCGAGCCGCCGAAGAGGACGTCGTCGCCCTCGCCGCCGGAGATGCGCCGGTCCGAGCCGAGGTTGCCGTGCAGGAAGTCGTCGCCCGGGCCACCGTCGAGCAGCTTGTCGTCGCCCGCACGGGACTCGACGATGAAGTCGTTGCCGGGGCCGCCGACGAGCGTGTCGTCGCCGTCGCCGCCGTCCATGACGTCGTCGCCGTCACCGCCCTCGAGGCCGTCGTTGCCGCTCTCGCCGTGCAGGCGGTCGCGGTCGGCGCCGCCCAGGAGCGTGTCGTTGCCTGTGTCGCCGTCGAGGCGGTCCGCGCCGCTGCCGCCGAGGAGTACGTCGGCGCCGTTGCCGCCCAGGAGCCAGTCGGCGCCGCCCCCGCCGTCGAGGCGGTCCGAGGAGCCGCCGCCCGAGATCGTGTCGGGTCCGGAGGAGCCGGTGATGCGGTCCGCCAGCCGGGTTCCGCTCTTTTTCGCGACCGCGGTGGCGGCCATGAGCGAGAAGAGGATGACGACCGACATCAGGAGGGTGCGTGAGCGCATCGGACCGGTTGTCGACCCGTTGTCCGGGTTCCTTGAGGAAACGGGCGCGAATTCCTCTGTTCGACCGGGCTCGGGGTCGACCGGTCCGCCCGGATGGTCGCCGCCGCCGAGCGCCGGGACGCGGGGCACGTCGCGGCGGGCCGCGCGGCGTTCGTGCAGGCCGAGCATCGCGACCTCGACGTGGAGGAGGCGCGGTTCGAGCGTGCCGGCCATCCACCTGCCGGTCCTCCTGCGGGCCCGCCCGGGGGAGGAGCCCGGGGTGCTCGCGCCCGGCGGGCTTCGCCACGCGAGCTCCCAGCCCCTCGAGCCGGACGCAGCCGACCTGTCCGCCGCGCGGGTGTGCGGCACGTTCCAGGCGCACGGCTCCCGCGTCGAGGCGGTGCTGCGCGGTGACGTCCCCGGCGGGCCGGTGCGCTCGGGTCCTCGCCACCCCGCCTGAAAGGGGCCTGACCCCTTTCAGGCGGTGGGGTTGCAGAAGTGCGCCGGACTGCGTAGGAGCACGCGCGGACGTGCGGAGGAACGAGCCCCGCGCGGACGGCGCCGGCGGCCGTCGGCGCCCGGAACCGGCTCAGGGCCTGGTCCGAAAGGGGTCTGGCCCCTTTCAGAGGGCGCGGAGGAGGCGGTCCAGGTCCGACTCGTCGTTCCAGGCGCCCACGGAGGCGCGAAGGAACGGCGTGCCGGGGAGCGGGCGGACCGTGATGCCGGCGGCCGCGAGGCGGGCGGCCGCCGCATCGGGGTCCGGCTGCTCCCAGGCCACGAGCGTCGTCGCGTCGCGCGGCGCCACGGCCCGGCCCGTCGCCCGCAGGCGCTCCGCCAGTCTCGCGGCGAGGCCGGTGGCCCGGTCGTGCACCTCGGGCCACCCCTGCTCCGCGAGGACATCGTGGGCGGCGAGCGCCGCCAGCATCGCCTCGTTCGAGAGCGCCGGGGCGTCGAGCGCACGGGCGTCCTGCCAGGCCAGGGCGCGCAGGCCGTCGCTCGGCACGCTGAGGTTGAGGTACGTCGGCGTCCGCACGGACAGGCGCTCCCGCCACCGCGGCGCCACCCACAGCAGCCCGGTCCCCACGGGCCCGCAGAGCCACTTCTGGCCCGCCGCGGCGTAGAACGCGCAGCCGAGCGCCGCGACGTCGACGGGCACCGCGCCCGCTCCCTGCGCACCGTCGAGCAGCACGGGCACGTCCTCGGAGAGCTCCGCCAGCGCCGTCGGCGCGAGCGCCCCCGAGATCCACGACACGTGGGAGCAGGCCACGAGGCGCGTCCGCGGGCTCACCGCGTCCGGGATGTCGGCCAGCGGCACCGCGCGGACGTCCACGCCCAGCTGCTCGCGCGCGGCGGCGAGCGGCCCGTAGAGGCCCGGGTGCTCGTCGTCCGCGGTCAGGACCTCGTCGCCCCGGCGCAGGCCGAGGCCCGAGAGGACCGCCGCCATCCCGTCGCTCGTCGCCGTCGTGAGCGCCACGTCCTCCGGGCGCCCGCCGACCACTCCCGCGTACGCGGCGCGCAGCGCGTCGCGGACCTCGTACATCCGCTCGAAGTACGCCTTCCCGCGCCCCTGCTCCGCCGCCGCGAGACCCGAGTCGGCCGCGGCGCGCAGCGCGGCCGCGGGCAGCGGGCCGCACGTGCCGGCGTTCAGGTAGGCGACCGACTCGAAGACGGGGTACTGCGCGCGCAGCGCTGCGGCGTCCATGCCCCGACGGTACCCCGTGCGCCTCCTGGCCTCGACTAGCCTTGGGCCGATGCAGGTCACCCTCCCCGACGGCAATGTCCTCGAGCTCGAAGAAGGCGCCACCGGCCACGACGCGGCTCTTGCGATCGGCCCCGGCCTCGCAAAGGCGGCCCTGGCCATCAAGCAGCAGGGCGAGGTCCGCGACCTGTCGGCGCCGCTCGTCCCCGACGAGCCCATCGAGATCGTCACGGAGCGCTCGGGCCAGGACGCGCTCGACCTCATCCGCCACGACGCCGCGCACGTCTACGCCGCCGCGATGCTCGAGCTCTACCCCGGGGTGAAGATCTCCATCGGCCCCCCGATCGAGAACGGCTTCTACAACGACGTCGAGCTCCCCGAGGGCGAGACGCTGACCGACGCGGACTTCTCCCGCATCGAGCAGCAGATGAAGCAGCACATCAAGGCCGACGAGACCTTCGTCCGCGAGGACGTGCCGGTCGCCGAGGCTCGCGAGCGCTACCTCGCCGAGGGGCAGGACTACAAGGTCGAGCTCATCGACGACCTCGTCGCCAAGCAAGGCGTCGACACCGTCTCGCTGTACACGAACGGCCCCTTCACCGACCTCTGCCGCGGGCCGCACGCGCCGTCGACGAAGCGCATCAAGGCCTTCAAGCTCCAGAGCGTCGCGGGCGCCTACTGGCGCGGGGACGCGAGCCGCACGATGCTCACCCGCGTCTACGGCACGGCGTTCTTCTCGAAGTCCGACCTCGCCGAGCACCTCGAGCGCATCGAGGAGGCCAAGAAGCGCGACCACCGCCGCCTCGGCCCGCAGCTCGGGCTCTTCGAGTTCTCCCCCGTCGCGCAGGGCGCCGCGTTCTGGCTCCCGCGCGGCACCACGGTCTTCAACGAGCTCGTGAAGCTCTCGCGCGAGATGGGGGACCCCCGCGGCTACCAGGAGGTCAAGACCCCGCAGCTCTACGACGCCGAGCTGTGGCGGACCTCGGGCCACTGGGGGAAGTACAAGGAGAACATGTTCCTGACGGAGTCCGAGGACTCCGAGATGGCCCTCAAGCCCATGAACTGCCCGGGCCACGCCCAGCTCTTCAAGACGCAGCAGTGGAGCTACCGCGACCTGCCCGTCCGCTACTCCGAGCCCGGCCTGCTGCACCGCAACGAGCTGAGCGGCGCCCTGCACGGCCTGCTGCGCGTGCGGCACTTCGCCCAGGACGACGCCCACGTCTTCTGCACGGAGGAGCAGGTGCCCGCGGAGGTCGCGGCCTGCCTCGAGTTCGCGTTCGCGACCTACGGCGTCTTCGGCTTCGAGAACATCACGGTCGAGCTCTCCACCCGCCCGGAGAACCGCATCGGCACCGACGCGTTCTGGGACATGACCGAGGGCATCCTGCGCACCGTGCTCGAGGAGCAGGGCATCGCCTACGTCGTCAACGAGGGCGACGGCGCCTTCTACGCCCCGAAGATCGACCTGCAGTACGCCGACTCGCTCGGCCGCTCCTGGCAGATCGGGACCGTGCAGCTCGACTACAACATGCCCGAGCGCTTCGGCCTGAGCTACATCGGCGCGGACAACGCCGAGCACCGGCCCGTGATGATCCACCGCGCGCTCATGGGCTCCTACGAGCGCTTCATCGGCATCCTCATCGAGGACACCGCGGGTGAGCTGCCGCTCTGGCTCGCACCCGTCCAGGCGATCGTGCTCCCCATCGCGGACCGCCACAACGACGCGGCGGCCACCGTCGTCGCCGAGCTCCGCGCCTCCGGGGTGCGGGCCGAGGTGGACGAGCGCACGGAGTCCGTCGGCCGCAAGATCCGCGACGCCGAACTCAGGAAGGTCCCGTACATGCTCGTGGTCGGCGATCGCGAGGCCGAGGACGGCACGGTCGCCGTGCGCAAGCACCGCGAGGGCGACGAGGGCACGGAAGCCGTCGCGGACTTCGCGGCCCGCGTCAGCGCCGACGTCGCCGCCCGCGTGCGGTGAGCGCCACGGCCTGGCAGGAGCGCCTCGGCGCGCTGCAGGCGGAGGCGCTCCCGGGCGGCTTGGAGCTCCGCCACGCGCAC
>JAOPZO010000252.1 GCA_025964065.1 Solirubrobacterales bacterium
GACCGCCTCGAGGTGGTCGTCCCGCAGGAGCGCGGCCACGGGCAGCCCCGCCCGTCGGCCCGCCCGGTCCCACAGCGCCATGTCGATCGCCGCGAGCGCCTCGGGCAGCTCGACCGCGCGCCGGCACGCGTCGAGCAGCAGGTGCCCCGGCACGTCCGGGGTGAACTCCCGCAGGAGGCCGGCGTAGAACGCGAGCGCCTCGGCCACCGCGCGGGCCGGCACGCCGTCGTACGGCTCGAGCGGCGCCGCCTCCCCGAACCCGACGACCCCGCCCTCGTCGAGGGTCACCGTGAACAGGTCGCGCTCGGCGAGCGCGCCGTAGCTCGTCTGCAGCGGGGTGGCGAAGCGCAGCGTCGAGTGGTCGACGCGGAGCTCCACGGCTAGCTCGCGAGGATGCCCGCGGCCAGCAGCACGCAGAACACGAGCTGGAGCTGCCCCGTCGCCGCGAGCGCGCCGTTCAGCGTCGGCCCGTCGGCGTGGTTGCGCACGGTGCGCACGAGCTTCGCCGCGAGTGGCAGCGCGAGCCACGGCAGGAAGAGCCACAGCTCGAGCGGGTCCGAGAGGATCGCCAGCGGGGCGGTGACGAACGCGCCGTAGACCATCACCGCGAACATCGCGCGGGTCCGCGCCCGGCCGAGCCGCACCGCGGACGTGCGCTTCCCGACCCGGCGGTCCGTGTCGAGGTCCCGCACGTTGTTCACCACGAGGATCGCGCTCGCCAGCAGGCCGACGGGCACCGCGAGCAGGAACGCCTCCGACGGGAACTCCTCGAGCTGTGCGAACGTCGAGCCCGCGACGGCGACGATCCCGAAGAACAGGAACACGAACACCTCGCCGAGCCCCTCGTAGCCGTACGGCTTCGGGCCGCCCGTGTAGAGGACGCCCGCCGCGATGGAGAGCACGCCGATGATCAGGAGCTCCCAGCCCGACTGCACGATGAGGTAGACCCCGCAGAGCACGGCCAGCCCGAACGCGACGTACACGCCCTGCAGCACCTGCTTCGGCGGCACGAGTCCGCCCGCGGTCACCCTCACGGGGCCCAGGCGGTCCTCCGTGTCGGCGCCGCGCCGCGCGTCGGAGTAGTCGTTCGAGAGGTTCGTCCCGATCTGGATGAACAGCGCGCCCACGAGCGCGGCGATGAAGACCCCGACCCGGAACGTGCCCATCGTCGCCGGGAGCGCGGTGCCGACGAGCACGGGCGCCACGGCCGCCGGCAGCGTCCGCGGCCGGCTCGCCATGAGCCAGATCTTCCAGCGCGGCATCAGGCGCGACGCGGGAAGCGCGAGAAGTCCGGCGCGCGCTTCTCCTTGTAGGCGTCGCGGCCCTCCTGCGCCTCCTCGGAGCCGTAGAACAGGAGGTTCGTGTCGTGCGCGAGCTGCTGGATCCCGGCGTAGCCGTCCTCGTGCGCATGGAAGCTCGACTTCACGAGCCGCAGCGCGAAGGGGGAGAGCGCGAGCATCTCGCGGCACCAGGAGACGGTCTCCTCCTCGAGGCGCTCGTACGGCACGACGGTGTTCACGAGGCCCATGTCGAGGGCCTCCTGCGCGTCGTACTGGCGGCAGAGCAGCCAGATCTCCTTCGCCTTCTTCGGCCCGACGAGGTCCTTGAGGATGGACGCGCCGTAGCCGCCGTCCCAGGAGCCCACGCGCGGTCCGGTCTGGCCGAACCGGGCGTTGTCCGCCGCAATCGTGAGGTCGCAGACGAGGTGCAGCACGTGGCCGCCGCCCACCGCGTACCCCGCGACCATCGCGACGACGGGCTTCGGCAGGCGCCGGAGCTGGACCTGGAAGTCCGTCACGTGGAAGCGGCCGGTCTTCGCGCCCTCGGGCATGTAGCCCGTGTCGCCGCGAACGCGCTGGTCGCCGCCGGAGCAGAAGGCCTTCTCGCCCTCGCCCGTGAAGATGATCACGCCCACGTCCTCGTTCTCCCGCGCGCGCTCGAACGCGTCGGAGAGCTCGATCAGGGTCTGCGGGCGGAACGCGTTGCGGACCTCGGGACGGGCGATCGTGATCTTCGCGATCCCGTCCCCGCTCAGCTCGTAGCGGATGTCCTCGTAGCTGACGCCCTCGGCTGCGGTCCAGGTCACTGACATGCGGCCCAATCTACTTCCAAGGCGGCTGCGGCTACGTTCGGGGACATGCTCGTCGACGCCTGGCTCCCGCGTGCGGCACGCGCCCATCCGGAGCGCCCGGCGGTCAACGGCATGCCCTACGCGGAGCTCCTCGGCGTCGCGCGGGAGGCCGCCGCCGGGCTCGCGGCACGCGGCGTCCGCGTGGGTGACCGCGTCGCGCTCGCCCTCCCGCCCGGCACCGACTTCGTCGTCGCCCTGCACGCCTCCTGGCTCCTCGGCGCCGTCGTGGTCCCGCACGACCTGCGGCTCACCCCGGAGGAGCGGCCCCCGGCCGACCACGTCGTCGAGCGGCTCGAGCGCGCGCCGGTCAACGGCACCTCGCTCGCGGCGACCCACGACCTCGGCGCGCCCGCGTTCCTGCTGCAGACGAGCGGCACGAGCGGGACGCCCAAGCCCGTCACGCTGACGTTCGGCAACCTCCTCTGGAGCGCGCTCGGGTCCGCCGCCGCGCTCGGCGTCGAGGACGACGACACGTGGCTCTGCACGCTGCCGCTCTCCCACGTCGGCGGCCTCTCGATCGTCGTGCGCTCCGCCGTCTACGGCACCCACGCGCTCGTGCACGAGCGTTTCGACGCCAATCGGGTCCTCGCCGCGCTCACGACGGAGGACGTGACCCTCGTCTCGCTCGTCCCGACCACGCTCCGGCGCCTCCTCGACGCCGGACTCCACGAGCCGCCCGCGCTGCGCTGCGCGCTGCTCGGCGGTGCGCCCGTCCCGCCGGAGCTCCAGCGCCGTGCGCGCGCCGCGGGCGTCCTCGTCGCGCAGACCTACGGGCTCACGGAGACCTGCTCGCAGGTCACGACCCAGGCGCCCGGCGACCCGCAGGCCGACGCGGGCCCGCCGCTCTTCTGCACGCGGGTGCGCGTCGCCGAGGACGGCGAGCTCCACGTGAGCGGCCCGACGGTCGCGGGCGGCGGGGAGCTCGCCACGGGCGACCTCGGCACGCTCGACGCCGAGGGCCGCCTGACGCTCGTCGGGCGCAAGGCCGACACGATCGTCACGGGCGGGGAGAACGTCGCCCCGACCGAGGTGGAGGCCGTGCTCGCCGAGCACCCCGCGGTCGCGGAGGCCGCCGTCCACGGGCGGCCGGACCCGGAGTGGGGGGAGGCCGTCGTCGCGACGGTCGTGCTGCGCGCGCCCGCCGACCAGGAGGAGCTGCGCGCGCACTGCGCGGCGCGCCTCGCTGCCTTCAAGGTCCCGAAGGCCATCGCGTTCGCCGACGGGCTCCCGCGCACGCGCTCGGGGAAGCTCCTGCGCCGCGCGCTCTGACGCCGCTCGCCGGACTACGATCGCGCCCATGTCCCATCGCTGCACCTCCACGGCGCTCGCCGTGGCCCTCGGCGCGCTCCTCGCGCCCGCCGCCGCCTCGG
>JAOPZO010000302.1 GCA_025964065.1 Solirubrobacterales bacterium
CTGCGCGCTCGCGGTGGCCGGGACGGCCGCGAGAAGCAGGATGGTCAGCAGCGTCGGGGTGGTCCGCACGGCGCCGATCCTACCCCGGCGCCCCGGGATCCGAAGCGCTACCGCGCCGCGGGAAGCAGCGCCGGCGCCGGGCCGGCGAACCGCCGCACGAGCAGCGCCACGAGCGCGATGGAGCCGAGCGACCCCGCGAAGAGCACCGCGACCTCCCACGTCCAGCCGTCCCGGGTCCCCGCGAACGCGATGCAGTTGTTGATCGCGTGCAGGACGATGCAGGGGTAGATCGAGCCCGTCTTCACGTACAGCAGGCAGAGCACCACCCCGAAGAACGCCAGGAGCGGCAGGTACAGGACGTCGGGAGCCGAGCCGAGGTGGATCGCCCCGAAGATGAGCCCCGTGAGGAGCGCGCCGACCCAGATGCCCTTCCAGTTCCGGAGCGCCCCGAACACGTAGCCCCGGAAGAAGAACTCCTCCGCCACGGGCGCGATGACCGTCACGAGGAACGCGGCCGCGATGAGCGCCGCGGTGCCGCCGTCCGCGCCGAGCTCGTCGGGCAGCTCCTCCTGCGAGCCGACGTCCACGAGCGGCCCGTAGACCAGCGAGAAGGCCAGGAACGCGAGGAAGGCGACGACGACCCAGCCCACGAACGGCCCGGGGCGCGTCCCGCGCAGGCCGAAGTGCCAGGCCCGGGGCCGCACCACCTTGCTCGCGACGAAGAGCGCGGCGGCGATGAACGAGACGTCCTGCACGACCGTGAGCGCGATGTTCACCCCGGGCGGCAGGTCGTCCGCGTCCGCACCGAGGAGGACCGCGACGAGGCTCAGGACGAGCGCGCCGGCGAGCGTCCCGGCGAGCCCCAGGGCGAACGCGACGAGCACTCCCGAGGGCTTCCAGCGCGGGGCGAGCCCGGTGGGCTCGACCCCGTCGGGGAGCTCGGGCCGGTCGGGCGGCGGCTGGGAGAGCGCGAGCTCGTTCGGCGGAGCGGACGACATCGAGGTGCTACCGACGGTAGCGGACGAGGTCCGGCAGCCCGCCGAGTCCCTCGAGGCTCGGCACGCCGGCGGGGGCCGGCAGCCCGGCGCCCGCCGAGCCGAGCCCCGCCGCGCCCGGACGCGTGACCAGCACGGGCCGGATGCCCGCGGCCTGCGCGCCCGCGACGTCCGTGTCGAGGGAGTCGCCGACCATCCAGGAGTCCTCCGCGCGGCCGTCGACGAGCGCGAGCGCGTGGGCGAAGAAGGCCGGGTCCGGCTTCGCGATCCCCGCCTCGGCGGAGGAGACCGCCGCGTCGACGAGCGGCGCGACGCCCGTCCGCTCGAGCACGTCATGGAGCGAGACGTCCCAGTTCGAGACCACGACGAGCCGCATCCCGTCCGCCCGGAGCGCCTCGAGCACGGCCGGGACCTCGGGGTAGGCGACGAAGCGCACGGCCGCGAGCAGCGCCGCCTCCACGTCCTCCACCGCGGTCGGCCCGCCCGACGGCCCGAGGTTCGCGAGCACGACGTCGGCGCACGCGCGGCGCAGCGCCGCGAGGCCCTCGGGGCCGTCCGCCCGGTGGTGCTCGGCCCGGTAGAAGGCCATCTCGGCGAGCATCGCCTCGCGCGCCTGCGCCTCCGTGATGCGCGTCCCGCGCTCCCCGAGCTCCCGCACGAGGTGCGGCTCCGGGGGCTCGAGCTCCACGAGGGTGCCGAGCGCGTCGAGCAGGACGACGCTCACGCGACCCACCGCCACGTCGCGACCTGGCCCGTGGACACGGCCAGCCCGGCGAGCCAGACGGCGCCGACGACGGCGTGGGCGGCGCGGCCGCGGCCCGCGAGCCGCGCACCGCCCCACATGGCGAGGGGGAAGAGCACCGCGAGGAAGCGTGGCAGGGACATGAGGGGTTGTGCGGCGACCGGGGTCGAGAGCGGGAGTGCGAGGGCCGCCAGCGCGTAGGCCGGGTAGGCGGGCGGCAGGCGCCGGGCGGTGCCGACGAGCGCGACGAGCCCGAGCGCCAGGAAGGCCCAGAGCACGAGGTTCTGCTGCGCGACCTCGAACGGATCGCCGCCCGCCGGGGTGAAGAGGACGGGCTCGCGCGCGCCGGAGAGCAGCTGGCGCGCGCCCTCCCACGCCGCCACGGTCCCCTCCCAGACCGCCGCGAACGGCACGGACAGCTCGCGCGCCCACGTCTCCTGCGCGTCGAACGGCGCCCGCGCCCCGGCGCCGTCCCACCACAGCCAGGCGCAGAACGCCGCGGTGCCGGCCGGCACGAGCGCGACCCACCCCGCCCGGCGCCACAGGCCCGCGCCGCGGTGCTCCCACAGCAGCACGAGGAGCGGCACGAGCAGCACGAGCCCGGCGCTCCGGGTCGCCGCGGCGAGCAGGCCGAGCGCGCCCGCCCACGCCCAGCGGTCCGTGCGCGCGGCGAGCACGCAGCCGACGCTCAGCGCGAGGAACAGCGCCTCGGAGTACACGGCCGAGAAGACCCAGGCCATCGGGAACGCGGCGGTCAGCCACACCGCCCGCCGCGCCGCGGGCTCGCCGAGCTCGAGCGCCGTGAGCCGGTGCAGCAGCCCCAGCGCCACCCCGAAGCAGGCCAGGGAGACGAGCACGCCGCCCACCACCGGCGAGCCCACCAGGGTCCCCGCCCCGCGGACGAGCAGCGGGTAGAGCGGGAAGAACGCGGGCCGCGCGCCGTCGAGCCCGTAGCCGCGCTCCGCGATGGTGAGGAACCACACCGCGTCCCAGCGCGCGGCGCTCGCCACGAGCGCGTCGCCGACGCTCCCGAGCCCCACCGTCATCCGCTCGGGGTCGAAGCCCGCGCCCGCACCGGGTCGCTCCCCGACCCAGGCGAGCGCGACGAGGCCCGCGGCGACCACGAGCAGGCGGGTGAGGACGAGCGCCCGCAGCGCCTCGAGGAGGGCCGGGTCCGGGCGGCGGCGCGCCGCCGTGCGCCCGGCGATGCCCCGCGCGG
>JAOPZO010000311.1 GCA_025964065.1 Solirubrobacterales bacterium
GACCGCCCGAAGAGCCGCCGCCGCGGAAGGCCGGGCCGGAGCCGCCGCCCGCGTTCGTGGGGCGCTTGTTCGGCTGGTGGCCGACCGTGCCGCGGTGCGCCTTGTTGCGCACGTCGAACGGGTGCTCGAGCTTCAGGTCCTCGGCGATCGCCGCGACGTCGCGGATCTCGTCGGGGCGGGCGAACGTCGTGCCGACGCCCGTGCGCCCGGCGCGGCCCGTTCGGCCGATGCGGTGCACGTAGGCGTCGGAGTCCTCCGGCGGGTCGAAGTTGATGACGTGGCCGACGCCGTCGACGTCGATGCCGCGCGCGGCGACGTCCGTGGCGACGAGGACGCGGACGTCCCCGGCCTCGAAGCGCGCGAGCGCCTTCTCGCGCTGGCGCTGCGACTTGTCGCCGTGCATGGCGACCGCGTCGACGTGCTCCTTCGCGAGGCGCTGCACGAGGCGGTCCGCGCCGCGCTTCGTGCGGACGAAGACGAGGCAGAGGTCCTCCGCGGCCATGAGCTCCTCCTTCAGCGTCTTGAGCTTGTGCTCGTGCGCGACGGTGAGGAAGCGGTGCTCGACCTTCGCGATGTGCGAGACCGTGGCGACCTGCTCGTGGGTGCGCGGGTTCGTCGTGAACTGGTTCGCGATGCGGCCGGCCTCGCCGTCGAGCGTCGCGGAGAAGAACAGCGTCTGGCGGGAGCGCGGGCAGAGGGCGACGATGCGGTCGACGGCGGGCTTGAAGCCCATGTCGAGCATGCGGTCGGCCTCGTCGAGCACGAGCATCTTCACGTTGGAGAGGCTGAACGCGCGGCGCTGGAGGAGATCCTCGAGGCGGCCGGGGGTCGCGACGATGATGTGGGACTTCGCGGCGGCGCGCGCCTGCTTCTCGAGGCCGACGCCGCCGTAGACGGCGGTGATGCCGAGCGCGCGGGCGTGGGCGAGGGGGCGGAGGTCGTCGACGATCTGCGAGGCGAGCTCACGGGTCGGGGCGAGGACCAGGGCGCAGGGGCGCTTGCCGATGGCGACATTCGCCTCGACGCGGTCGACGAGCGGCACGCCGAAGGCGAGCGTCTTGCCCGAGCCCGTGGGGCTCTTGACGAGGGTGTCGTGGCCGGCGAGCACGTCGCCGATGACGAGCTGCTGGATCGCGAACGGCGACTCGATGCCGTCGGCGAGCAGCGCCTTGGAGACGACCTCGGACACACCGAGGTCGGAGAACGACTTGGTCATGCGTCTTCCTTCATGTGGGGTTCGGGGAGGACTTCAACTGACCCGAACCGCAGCAGGGAAAGAACAAGACCTCACGGGTGGCGGAAGCCACCCATGGCGAAGACGGTAGCAGGGGCCCACATCCGCGCCAGCCCCGCAGCCCGCCTATCATCGGTGGCCGATGGCCGGCGCCCCCGATCTCTTCGTGGTCTGCAAGAACTGCGGTTCGGAGGTCAGCCCGTACATCACGGAGTGCCCGTACTGCGGCAACCGCCTGCGCAAGCGCGCGCCGAAGATCGAGCGGGACGCCTCCGGGGAGTCACGGCCGAAGGAGCGCCGCAAGGCCCCGAAGCGCTCGCTGCCCAAGCTCAAGTCGAACGAGATCCCGGGCCTGCGAGGCGACGAGGACCGCCGCCCCTACGTGACGATCGCGCTCGTCGCGCTCGGCGCCATCGGCTTCCTCGTGCTCGCGTTCGTCGGCCGCGGCGACATCGCGCTCGTGGGCCCGCCCGGCGACCAGGTGTGGCGCATCTTCACGACGCCGTTCGTCGAGGTCGGCGCCTGGAGCCAGCTCGCGACGCTCCTCTGCGTCGCGATCTTCGGCGCGCTCCTCGAGCGCCGCCACGGCCCGTTCCTCGTCCTCTTCGTGTGGCTGCTGGCGGCTTCGGGCGGTGCCGCGCTCGTCGCGGGGCTCGACAGCTTCCCGGTCGTCCTCGGCGCGAACGCCGGCGCGCTCGGCCTGCTGGCGGCCTGGGTCGTCCCGGTCCTCCTGGCCCGCCACGCGCGGCCGGACGAGGACGACGACGCGGACCTCCTGGGGGTCCTCGTCATCGGCGTGGTCGTCGCGGCGCTGCCGATCGCCTCCCCGTTCACCTCGGCGCTCGCGGGCGCCTGGGGCGCCGTCGCCGGCGCGCTCGTCGGGCTCGTGCTCGCACGCGCCAGGCCCCGCTGAACTCGCCCCGCGGCGGGCATAGACTCGCCCAGTGCCCGATCCGGAGTTCACCGCCGAGCAGGTCGACGCCGCCGTGGAGGTCCTCTCGGACCCCGACCGCCTGCGCCACGCGCAGGAGGTCGTCACCCACGCCGCGCCCGCGCTCCAGCGCATCCTCAACGAGGCGCTCGAGGACGGCGGCTACCTGACCGCCACGGGCGCAGCGCTCACGCAGGCCGCCGGCACCGAGCCGCTCGAGCAGCGGATCGTCGAGGTCCGGCAGCTGCTCGCGGAGGAGACGCGCCTCGGGATGCTGGTCGGTGCGACCGTCGGCTTCGAGCTCGCGCGCGTGCTCATGCAGGGCCCCCTTCCCACCACCCCCACCCAGGAGACGTAGACCACCATGGAGATCCGCTGGCTCGGCCACGCCGCCTTCGAGCTCAAGCACGACGGCGTCACGGTCCTCATCGACCCGTTCATCACCCACAACCCGGCCGCGACCGTCAGCGCCGACTCCCTCGAGGCCGACGCGATCCTGCTCACCCACGGGCACCAGGACCACTTGGGCGACACGATCGACATCGCGAAGCGCACGGGCGCGACCGTCCAGGCGATCACCGAGGTCGCGGGCGAGATCGGCGCCGAGGGCGTCGAGGTCATCGACACGAACATCGGCGGCACCGCGAGCTACGCCTGGGGCTCCGTCCGGCTCACGCCCGCGTGGCACACCGGCACGACGCCGAAGGGCACGGTCCACACCCCCGCCGGCCTCGTCATCGAGATGGGCGGGGTCGTCATCTACGACACGGGCGACACCGCGCTCTTCTCCGACCTCGCGCTGCCGGGCCGCCGCAAGCCGATCGACATCGCGATCATCCCGATCGGCGGCCACTACACGATGGACCGCGAGGACGCCGTCGTCGCCGCGGGCCTCATCGGCGCCCCCGTCGTGATCCCGCAGCACTACGACACGTTCCCGCCGATCGCCACCGACGTGCAGGCGTTCAAGTCCGAGGTGGAGGCCGCGGGCAGCGCCCGCGTCGAGGTGCTCGAGGTCAACGGCACGTACACGGCATGAGCGTCACCCACGCCATCGTCCTCATCGAGGTGGAGCGGGACGCCATGCCGACCTTCGGCGGCACCCTCGCGGACCTCGAAGGGGTGCAGGAGGCGTGGTCGGTCACGGGCGACTGGGACTTCGTCGCGATCGTGCGCGTGCCCCGGCACGAGCTCCTCTCCGAGGTCATCACCGGGCAGCTGCTGCAGCTGCCCGGGGTGGTCCGGACGCAGACGATGGTCGCGTTCGAGGCGTTCAGCCGGCACGACCTCGACGCGATGTTCTCCGTCGGCGGCTGACCCGCGGGGGAGGATCGCTCCTCCCCGCGTCGAAGGAGGGGGGGGTGACCTGCGTCCGCTCCCTGCTCGCCCTGCTCGCCCTCCTCGCCTGCGCGGGAGCGCTCGGGGCCTGCGGCGGAGAGGAGCGCGCGGCCGACGCGACGGTCCTCCCGACCACGAGCCTCGACGCCCCCGCGGTGACGGTGCCGGAGGAGGGGACGCGGACCACACCCACGGTGCCCGTGCCGGGGCCCGAGCCCGCCGTGACCTCGACCGCCCCGGCGACGCCGGAGCCCGCGGACGCGCCCGCCGCGCCGGCCGACGCGAA
>JAOPZO010000316.1 GCA_025964065.1 Solirubrobacterales bacterium
CGAGTTCGCCGTGGGCGACCGCGAGTACGAGGTGGATGCGATCCCGCTGTGCGACGCGCCCGGGCGGGTGGCGGGCGTGATGCTCCAGCTCCGGCTCCTCACCCCGGAGCGCCCGGGCTTCGACACCCTCGCGTTCTCCGAGCGTCGTTACCGGCTCCTGGCTGAGCAGGCGACCGACGTCATCTCCCGCCACACCCCCATGGGGGAGTTCCTGTGGGTCTCGCCCTCCATCGAGGGGCTGCTCGGCTTCCTCCCGGACGACCTCGTCGGCCAGCCGCCGGAGGTCGTGATGCACCCCGACGACCTGCCCGAGCTCATCACGGCCATGGAGACGCTCCGGCGCGGCGAGCCGCTCTCCGTCGGGACGTACCGGTTCCGGCACCGGGACGGGACCCTGCGCTGGGTCGAGACGGCGCTGCGGCCCGTCCGGGGCGAGGAGGGAGGGCTCCGGGAGATCGTCGCCGCCGGGCGCGACGTCACCGACCGGGTCGCCGCGGAGCGCTCGCTCGCCCAGCACAACGACATCCTGATGCGCTTCGCGGCGACCGCCTCGCACGACCTCGCCACCCCGCTCATCGTCATCCGGGGGTACGCGGAGCTCCTCGGCGAGCGGACGGAGGACCGGCTCGAGCCCTCGGAGCACCGCATGCTCGAGACGATCGCGACCACGGCCCGGCGGATGCAGGCACTCCTCGACGCGTTCCTCGAGCACTCGACCCTCGTGGGGGAGCAGGACCGCTTCGCGCCGCGGGACGTCGACCTGGGCGCCGCGCTCGAGGACGCGCTCGGGCTGCTGCAGGCCCAGGTCGAGGAGACCGGGGCGGAGGTCCGCCTCCACGAGTACTGCCGGATCGAGGGCGATCCGGCGCTCGTGACCCAGCTCCTCATGAACCTCCTGGCGAACGCCATGAAGTTCGTCGAGGGCCGCCCGGAGGTGGACGTCTTCTGCCGGCCCGTGGACGGCGGCTGCGCGCTCGAGGTCCGCGACAACGGCATCGGAATCGCCGAGGAGGACCAGCACGCGATCTTCGGGGCGTTCGAGCGGGGGCAGGTCGACCCGGCGTTCCACGGGCACGGGTTGGGTCTTGCCACCGTCCGGTGGATCGCGGAGCGGCACGGGGGGGAGGTTTCCGTCGCGTCCCGGGTTGGGTTGGGATCTACCTTCCGGGTGGTCTTCCCGAACCGGATGGGGGACCTTGCCTCCGGCCGTGACCTCATCGCCCCTCCCCAAGCCTGACCCCGTCCGCGTCATCGTCGCCGACGACGACCCCATCGTCCGCGGGGTCCTCTGCGGCGCGCTCCGCGGCGCGGGCATCGTCGTCATCGCCGAGGCCTCGAGCGGCCGGGACGCCGTGGAGCTCGCGCTGCACTACCGGCCCGACGTCGTCGTCATGGACGTGGTCATGCCCGGCTACGACGGCGTGGCCGCCACCCGCGAGATCCACGCGAAGGCACCCGAGGTGCGGGTGCTGGTCCTGACCATGTCGGCCGACGACCACCTCGGGGTCCTGGCGCTGCGGGTCGGCGGCTCGGGGTTCCTGCGCAAGGACGACGGGCTCGACGAGCTTCCCGACGCGGTCCTGCGGATCGCGGCCGGCGAGGCGGTGGTCGCGCCCATGGTCGTCGACCGGCTCATCGACTCGATCCGCCGGACCCCCGAGGGCGGCGTGGGGCTGCGCCCGGTGTCGAGCGTCCTGACCGCCCGCGAGTGGGAGGTCCTCGACCGCCTGTGCCTCGGCCACGACGTCGACACGATCGCCACCGAGTTCGTGCTGTCGCCCGAGACCGTCCGCAGCCACATCAAGCGGATCATGCGCAAGCTCGGGGTGCACACGCGGGCGGACGCCGTGAAGGCGGCGGACGAGCTCCGGCGGACGTAGTCCGGCCCCCGGGCCGGTCAGGGCCCTCACCCTCGGCCCGGCGGGTGCGGCCGGGACGCTGTGGGGATGCCGACCGGCTCCCCCCGCGCGCGCGCGTCGCTCCTCGCCGTCCTGACCCTGGTCGCCCTGGCCGGGGCGGTCGCCGGGACCACGGCGGCCGCGCGGTGGCTGGCGGACCACGGGCAGCCCCGGGCGTTCGCCCCGGCGACCCCGGCGCCCGACGGCTGCCCCGCGAGCATCGCCGACCAGCAGATGGCGCAGCTCCTCCCGGACGCCATGCCGGGCTACGCCGGACCCGGCTCGTGGCGGGCGAGCACCCTGGGCGGGCTCGGGAACGCATTCGCCCGCGGCGTCTGCGAGGTGGACTGGCGCGACGGCGAGGACATCGCCTACGGGGCGGCGTTCTTCCTCCCGGAGGGGTTCCACGACCAGCTCGACGGCCAGGTGGACCTGCTGCGGTGGGACGACTTCCCGGACGAGCCGGTCCACACCGTGCGCTCCGGGGTCGTGGTCTTCGTGGGGGACCGGCGCGCCCACCTCGTCCGCCAGCGGCTCGGCACGGAGCAGCGGCCGCTCGCCGCGCCCTTCGCCCTGCCCGAGGGCCGCTGGTTCTGGCTTGAGGTCCGCCAGCGCCTCGGGGCCGGGGACGGCGCCCACAGCGAGGTGCGCATCGACGGGCGCACGGTGGCGGAGAGCGACGAGCCCACGACCTACGGGGGCCGGGTCCTCCGGGTGCGCCACGGCATCGTGGCGGTCGACGCGAACCGGCAGGGGCGCCCGCTGACGCTGTGGGTCGACCGGCCGTGGACCGGCCACCGGGTGCTCGGGCCCGTGGGGGCTGAGCCGCGGGTCAGCTCATCCCGAGCAGGCGGAGCCGCAGGAGCTCCCTCGCCGCGGGCTCGGGGGCCTCGGCCCGCGGCACGGGCCGTCCCCCACGTCGCGGGGCGCCCACGGGCCCGCCGCAGCCCGGGCACTCCGGCTCGGTCGCGTGGAGGCACACCAGGCCGCAGGCGGGGCAGGTCCGACGGGGTGCGGGGGTGGCGCCCGGGGGGTCGGGAAGACCGATCACGGGCAGGACCGTAGGCCGGGACGGAGGGGCTCCCAGGGGCTTCGCGACCCCTCCGAGGGGGAGGAACCCACCCCCGCGGCGGAACCCCGCGGGCTCGCGGATCGGGGCCGGGGACCGATCTCGTAAGCTGCGGCGCGTGGATCCGGTCACCGCTGACGTGCTCATCTCGCGGCCCCATGAGGAGGTCTTCGACTACCTCGCGGACGTCGCGAACCACCCGGAGTTCATGGGCCACTTCACCGAGGACTGGCACCTGACCCGCGAGGACACCTACGGCAAGGGCGCCGGGGTCCGCTTCGCCTTCAAGCAGCGCCGGAACGCGTTCCCGTGGATCGACCAGACCATCCACGAGTTCGAGCCGCCGCGCCGCATCGTGATGGTCGGCCGCACGGGCAAGTTCAACCGCATCCGCACCCTCACGGTCTGGGAGCTCGAGCCGAGCGGCGCCGGCGCGACGAAGGTCAGCGTCTCGTTCGAGAAGGTCCCGAAGATGCTCTCGGACAAGTTCGGCGAGGGGCGCGGCTTCCACAGGGCGAAGTGGCGCAAGACGCTCCGGGTCCTCCGGGACGTGCTCGAGGGCGAGCGCGAGAGGGGGCCACGCGCCACGATCGCCGGTGGAGCACGCAAGCCCGCGACGGGCTTCCGCTTCGGCGAGCCGTCCTCGCGGCTCGCGAAGTAGGATCCACCGCCTCATGCTCCGTCGCTCCGCTGCCCTCGCCCTCACCCTCGTCGCCGCCTTCGGCGCCACCGCCTGCGGCGAGGAGAACACCGAGTCCCAGCAGGGCGAGCTCGCCGCTGCGGAGTCGGAAGCCCTCTACGTCGACCTCGGCGGCCTGAAGTACCAGGTTCAGCTCTCCCGTCAGCTCAACCCGCGGGACGCCGAGGACGCCGACTACTTCCGGAACCTCGCCCCGGGCGAGGAGACGCTTCCCAAGGGCCAGGTGTGGTTCGGCGTCTTCCTCCGGGTCGAGAACGAGTCGAAGGACACGCTCCCGGCCGCCGAGGAGTTCGACGTCGAGGACACGCAGAAGAACGCGTTCGAGCCCGTCGAGTCCGAGAACACGTTCGCCTACCGCGCCGAGGACGTCCCGGGCGGCGGCTACCTCCCGAATCCCGAGCGCCTGCAGTCCTACGCCGGCACCCAGGGCTCGCTGCTCCTCTTCAAGATCCCGTACGCCTCGCTCGACAACCGGCCGCTCGAGCTCGCGATCAAGAACCCGCGGGACGCGGGCAACATCGCCAGGATCGACCTCGACGTGTAGGCCCCGCCGCGGGTGACCGCGGCGGCGCTCAGCCGCGGTCGAGCGCGGCCTGCAGGACCTGGCGGGCGATGGGCGCGGCGGTGTCCCCGCCGGCGCCCGCCCGGACCACGAGCACGCCGACCGCCACCCGCGGAGCGCGCTTCCCGGCCGGGGCGAAGGCGGCGAACCAGGCGTCCGTGTCGGTCTCGTCGCTCTCCGTGGCGCACGCCTCGGGGTTCACGGGGACCGGGCCGTCCGTGGCCGGCGCCACCTCGCAGCGGCGCGTGGTCTGCAGCTCGGCCGTGCCGGTCTTCCCGGCCACGGGAATGCCGGGCAGCGCCGCGGCGGCGCCCGTGCCGCTCGTGACGACCGCCTGCATCAGCTTCTCGACGGTCGCGGCGACCGCGGGGGTCGTGACCCGCCTGCGCGGCGCGACGGGTTGCCGGCGCGCCGTGTCCAGGTCGAGCGTCAGGCGCGGCCGGGCGCCGCCGTTCGCGATCGTCGCCGCCACGGACGCCATCTGGAGCGCCGTGGCCTGCACGCGGCCCTGCCCGATGGCGGAGGACCCCACGGCGAGGTCGTCCCCGATCTCGTCCGCGGCCGGGATCGTCGCGACCGCCGCGCCCGGCAGCAGCGGCTCGCCGTTGAAGCCGAAGCGCTCCGCGACGTCGACGAGCTTCCCGGCGCCGAGCTCCGCGCCGAGCGGGGCGAAGACGGAGTTGCACGACTTCGCGAAGCTCGCCTCGAGCGTGCCGCCGCAGGTCTCGCCGTTCGCGTTCTCGAGCGAGACGCCCTCCAGGACCGCCTCGGTCTCGATGGGGTACTCGGACTCCGTGGTCGCGATGCCCTCCTCGAGCGCCGCGGTGAGGGTCAGCACCTTGAAGGTCGAGCCGGGGGGCTGGAGTCCGGAGAAGGCGATGCCGGCGTAGCCGAGGACCTCGCCCGAGCGCGGGTCGAGCGCGACGATGCCGCCCAGGCGCCCGGTGAGCCCGGCGACGGAGGCGCGGACGACCGCGGGGGCGATCGTGGAGCGGACGGCCTGCGCCTGCTTCGGCGCGGCGCGGCCGAGGACGCGGCCGCCCGCCAGCAGCTCGCCGCCCGGGGTGCCGAGGAGGCGCTCGTCGAGGGCGCGCTCGAGGCCGGTCGTGCCGACCTCCGTGCCCTCGGGGATCCCGAGCTCCGCGAGCGCCTTCGCCCGTTCGGGGGACGGCGCGCCGACCTGCCCGACGACGTCCGGGGCCACGTCGGCGACGGCGGGCGCCGGCGTGCGCTCCGCGCCCTCGGCGAGCACGGCGCCGTCGCGTGCCAGGAGCGTCCCGCGTGGCGGCATCTCGACCGTGCGGGTCAGCTCCTCGCCGAGCCGCTGCCCCGGGAACGCGAGGTGGCGCCGCCAGTCGACGCCGCTGTCGTCGCCGTCGTCGGTCACCGGGAGGTCCGCGGGGGCCTCGATGCGGCCGAAGAGCCGCGTGCGCAGGACCATGGGGACCCGGACGGTCGCGCCGGTCAGCGCGCGGGCCGGGCCCCCCACCGCGAGCCGGACGCCCGTCGCGAGCGCGTCGCTCTCCTCGTGCAGCTCGACGAAGCGGGCCTGGGTGACCCGCTTGCGGGCCGTGGGCGTCAGCGCGCCGTACATCGTCGTGAAGTCGCCGCGGCTCCAGGCCTGCGCGTAGCGCTCGGCGATCTCGAGGCGGTCGGGCCCGTTCCCGAGCGTGACCACGGCGCCCGCGATCGCGAGGAGCGC
>JAOPZO010000324.1 GCA_025964065.1 Solirubrobacterales bacterium
GGCCCGGCGTCCTTCGCGGCCTTGGCATCGTCGTCATCGGCGCCGGCCGCGCGGGCGGCGGCCCTGTCGGCGGCGACGATCGCGTCGGCGTCCGCCCCGCGGAGGACCGCGTCCGTGCGGGCCAGGACCGGGTCGCGGTCGGGGTCGGCGGAGACGGAGCGGGAGCTCGCCCCGGCGCTCTCGTCGTCGACGAAGTTCGCGGTGCAGGCCTCGTCCTTCTCCACGGCGTAGGCCGAGCAGAGGTTCACGAGCAGCTGGGCGCGCAGGTAGTGGCCGTACTGGTCGAAGCCGTTGATGGCGGCCACTTGGTAGAAGACGTAGTCCATCAGGCGCTCGATGCCGCCCGTGTCCCGGAAGCTCTCCGTCAGCTCGCGCAGGTCGCGGGAGAGCACCTTGCTCGAGCCCGCGAAGTTCTTGAGGTCGCTGATGATGGGCCGGCTCCGGTTGAGCGCCTCGCGGCCGACGATCGACGCGTCGCCGAGCGTCGTCAGCGAGGTGGTCGCCGAGCGCGAGAACGGACCGAGCTCGCGGATGAAGCGGCCGAGGTCCGGGCCGACCTTGTTGAGGTCGGCCAGCAGCGGCGCGCCCTGGTCGGAGAGCGCGCCGAGGCGCGTCATCGTCGGGCGCAGCTCGCGGAGGAACGCCGGGAGCCTCTCGATGTTCGCCTCGAGGTCGACGCGGCGCTCCGCGGTGGCGTCGCTCACCTTGCGCGCCTGCGTGACGAAGCTCGCCACGCGCTCGCGGTCACGCGCCAGCGGCGCCAGGGAGGCGTCGGAGTCGACGGCGAGCTTCCGGAGGACCTCGTTCTGGTCCGCGAGCAGCTCGAGCACGTCGTCCGTCGCCTTGAGCGCCGGGTCCGCGGTGCGGATGACCTTCGCGAGGTCCTCCCCACGGCCGGCGACGCCCGCGCCGAACTCGTTCAGAAGGATCGTGAGGCGCTCGCGGTACGGCAGGCGGAGCGTGTTGTTGACGAGGTCGAGGTCGACGGGGCGGCGCGTCCGGTCGACGGGCAGCACCGCGACCTCCTCGCCGTCGCGGTCGGCCGTCTTGAGCAGCGGCGGCGCCTTCGCACCCTGGGGGCGCGGCTGGGTCGGCGTGCACTCGACGAACTTCTCGCCGATGAGCGACTGCGGGCGGATGGAGCACTCCGCGTCCGCGCGCCAGTCCCCGAAGCCGGGCTCGGTGATCTCGATGAGCACGGACGCCGTCTGGCGTTCCGTGACGTCGAGGTCCTTGATCGATCCGACCTTGACGCCGGCGATCTTGACGTCCTCGCCCGGGATCACGGAGAACGCGTTGCGGAACTCGGCGTCGACGAGGTAGCTCGAGCCCGTGTCGTCGCTCGCACCCGACCCCACGAGGGAGATCGCGAGGACCGACGCGACGAGCATCGCGATCGCGAGCAGGCGCCTCACGGTGTCGCGCTCCCCGGGAGGACCTGGGTCGGGTCGCAGTCGAGCGTGCCCGGCCGGTCGCGGAAGGGGTTCGACCCGTCGGCGGCCTGCTGGATCGCGGCACCCGGGCAACGGCGGTACTGGCCCGTGACCGTCGGGGTCGGGCGGGGCCCGGACTGGATCGGCTCGAGCACGTTGGCCGTCGAGAGCTGGAACGCGTTGAAGATCGGGGAGATGCGCGCGAAGTGGCCGTTCGCGTCGTAGTTCGCGGTCGTCTGGCCGAAGTCGCGCAGCCAGCCCGTGAGGTCCGGCGTGTACGGGCGGATGAACTCGAGGACCGGGGTGCCCTTCGCGAGCGCCTCGGCGCCGTTGGCGAACGCGGGCCGTGCGGCGCGCTCGAGGCGCGGGGCCTTGCGGAGGAGCTCGACGAGGTCGTTGCCCGCGCCGGGCTTGCGGATGAGCGTGCGGAGGTCGGCGATCGTCGGCCGCGCGTCGCGCACGAGCGGCCGCAGCTCGGCGAGGAACGGCGCGAGCTCCTTCGTGGCCGGCTTGGAGACGTCGACGAGCTCGTCGAGGTCGTCCAGGGTCGAGCGGAGGTTCACGAACGTCGTGTTCGCGCGGCGCAGGGTCCCGGGGAGCACGCCGAGCGCGTCGAGCAGCGCCTGGTTCTCGTCCCCGACGGCCTTCGCGGTGGTGCTCGCGTTCGTGACGAGGCCCGAGAGGTCCTCGCGGCGCTCGGCGACGGCGGTGACGACCCGGCTCGAGTCGACGAGGAAGTCCTGGAAGACCTGCTGGTCGCGGGTGAGCTCGTTCACGAGGCGGCTCGTGGAGCTCAGGGCCGGGTTGAAGTACTTCAGCGCCTCGTTGCCGGCCTTGCCGACGCCCTGGTACTGGCGGGCCGAGCCCGAGATGACCTGCTGGAGCGCCTTGCGGGTCCTGGGGTCGAACGTCGCGAACAGCTGGTCGAGGTCCACCGGGGTGGTGGTCCTCTCCGCCGTGATCATCGCGCCCTCGTCGAGCTCCTTGCCCGGGCCCTTCGTCAGCGCGATGTAGCGGTTGGCGATGCCGGAGAGCGAGGTGGCGCGGATGACGGCGGTGGTGCCCGTGGTGAGCGGCGCGAACTCCTCGTCGACGGCGATCCGGACCTCGGCCTCGTTGCCGTCGGTCAGCTCGATCTCCTTGATGGAGCCGACGCGGCGCCCGCCGATCTGCACGTCGTCGTCCGTCACGAGCTGGCCGGCGTTCTGGAAGCGCAGGCGGTACTCGGACTGCTCGCTCCCGCGGAGCAGCACCGCGGCGACCAGCACGAGCGCGCCGACGAGGGCGGCGACGGCGAGGAGGCGGACGGCGCTCATGCGCGCTGAGTGGGGGAGGCGAGGGGAGGCAAGCGGGGGACGAGCGGTTCGGCACCGTCGTGGTGCTCCAGTGGGTGACGGGAATCACACTCTGGGGGGATGCAGTGTCGCTTCTGGTCTGTTGATCCACGGTTAAGGGACCGGACCGGGAACCACGGCGACGGGGACGGCCGCCTCCCGAGCGCGCCCCGTGCCGTGGTGGTGACGCGGTTACTCCATCCCGAGCGGCCCCTGGGACTCACCCGAGAGGAACTGGCGGACGAACGCGTTGTCGGAGTTGAAGAGCTCCTCGGCCGGCCCGGACTCCACGATGCGGCCCTTCCAGAGCACGGAGATGTGCTCGGCGACGCGGCGCGCGGTCATGATGTCGTGGGTGATGAGGGTGAACGCGGGCAGGTGGCCGCCGTTGTTCTGCCGCTCCGTCATCACGTCCTCGTGGATCTCCTGGATGAGCTCGCCCAGGAGCGCGGTGCGGTCCGGGTCGAGGCCCGAGTCGGGCTCGTCGAAGAGGACGATGTCCGGGTCGAGCACGAGCGCGCGGGCGAACCCGGCGCGCTTGCGCATGCCGCCCGAGAGCTCGTTCGGCATCTTGTCCCCTGCGGAGTCCAGGCCGACCTCGGCCAGGCGGCGGGAGACGATCGAGGTGATCTCGTCCTCGGACTTGTCCGTGTGCTGCCGCAGCGGGAAGCACACGTTGTCGAAGACGTTCATCGAGCCGAAGAGCGCGCCGTCCTGGAACAGGACCCCGAACTTCTTGCGCATCTCGAACAGCTCATCGTCGAGCATGTTCGGGACGGACTCGCCGTGCACCAGCACGTCGCCCTCGTCGGGGTAGAGCAGGCCGACCATGTGCTTGATGCACACGGACTTGCCGGTGCCCGACGGCCCGAGGATCATGGAGATCTTGCCCTCGGGCAGCCCGAGGTCGAGCCCGCGGAGGATCTTGTTGCGGCCGAAGGCCTTGTGCACGTCGATGAACTCGACGGCGTCCGGCATGCCCGACGGGCGCTTCAGGCCCGTGTGCCAGCGGTACTCGTCGTCGGAGGAGCCCGGGACCTGCGGCTCGTTCACGACGGAGACGCGCGAGGGCTCCTCCGGGGCGTGGCCCGAGCCGACCACGGCGGCGGGCTCGTGCGCGCGCGTGTCCTCCGCGTCGGCCCGCGCCCCCTCACGCGGGTCGTCGGACCAGACCGATGAGCTGCCCGCGGGCTCCTCGCGCGGCGTGGCCTGGGCGGCGGCGTCGTCACGGGCGACGCCGCCCACCGGCGCGTCGTCATCGTTGCTGCGACGTCGGGGAATGCGGGGCATGCGGTTCAACCTCCGATTGGTGCGCGCGGGTTGGCGCCCCAGAACAGCTGGGTGCCGAGCATCCCGATGAGGTGCACGAGGACGATGTTCAAGACCATGGACTTCGCGGTCGCGGTGCCGACGCCGACCGGGCCGCCGCCGGCGTTGTAGCCGTAGTAGCAGCCGACGAGCACGATCACCGTGGCCATCGACATGCCCTTGATGACGCTGTACAGCAGGTCGGGCGGGTTCTGGAACATCCAGAAGATCAGGAAGAAGCCGCCGCTCGAGACCTCACCGATCTGCTGGACCACCGCGAGGTAGCTCGCGAAGAAGCCCGCACCGACCGCGGCGATGTACATGAAGGGCAGGACGAGCCACGCGGCGAGCAGGCGCGTCGCGCAGAGGAAGACCATGGAGTTGATCCCCATGACCTCGAGCGCGTCGATCTCGTCCGAGATCCGCATGGAGCCGAGCTCGGCGACGATGCCCGTACCGACCTTCGCGGCCATCATGTAGCCGAAGGCGTAGGGGACGAGCTCGCGCAGGTCGCACCACGCGGAGAAGACGCCCGCGTACGCGGGCGCGCCGACGGAGCGGTTGAAGTACGCCCCCTCGATGCCGCACTGCAGGCCGATGATGAACACCAGGCCCCAGATGACGAGGGTCGAGGACAGGATCAGGATCCCGCACTGGCGCAGCGCCTCGCCGAAGAACCTGAAGACGCGCAGGCCGTAGACCTGGCCGACGATCCGGCCGCAGAACTTCGCGATCTCCCCGAACGTCGAGAGGAGCTCCTTGGGCAGTGCGAACATCAGCGGATCACCGTGATCTCGGGATGGGTGGCCAGCAGGGTCTGCGTGAACACGTAGTTGAAGGCGAAGACCCCGAGGAAGGCGATGACGACCGCCTGGTTCACGGCCCGCCCGACCCCCTCCGCCCCGCCGGAGGCCGTCATGCCCTTGTAGCAGCAGACGATCGCGATGATCGCGCCGAACAGGGTCGTCTTGAGCGCGGAGCCCCAGAGGTCGGTGACCGACGCGTTCGTGAAGAACGTCGCCCAGAACGGGCCGAGCGGCGCGCCGTTGACGAGCGTCGCCAGGATGCCGCCGAAGATGCCGAACAGCAGCGCGTAGATGTTGAAGAGGCCCGTGACGAGCATGAGGGCCAGGAAGCGCGGCACCACGAGGTTCTTCACCGGGTCGACCCCGAGCACCTGCAGCGCGTCGAGCTCCTCGCGGATCTTGCGCGCGCCGAGGTCCGCGGTGATCGCCGTGCCGGCCACGCCGGCGAGGACGATCGCGGTCACGAACGGCGCGAACTCGCGGATGGACGCGAGGACGAAGAAGCCACCCAGGCGGTCGAGGGCCCCGAAGAGCACCAGGAAGTTCGCGGCCTGCAGGCCCGGCGCGCCGTAGCCGAAGGCGACGGTGGACACGAGCAGCGGGAACCAGCACAGCCGCAGCGCGAAGAGGAACTGCGACACGAACTCACCGCCGTACGGGTACGGCGGACGCAGGGCAGACACCATCGTCTTCCCCGTGAGGATCATCATGTCCCCGACCTCTTCGAGCAGGTTCTTCGTTGGAAGGAAGGCTCGATCGGCGACGTTGCGGACCACGGCAGGACCTCTCTCGTTCTCACCCCGGGGCGCCGTAGGGCACGGCACCGGGCAGCACTGTATGTGACCCATCACACGGCTGCCAACCGGCAACCGCGCCGCACCTTAGACGCCGCGCCGGGCAGATGCGGTTGGTGGTACGTTCGCGTCCAGATGACGGAGCATCGCCGGATTCCGAACTCCCAGTCGCCGCGGACGCTCGCCCTCGTCACGCTGGGCGCGCTCGCGTTCGCGGGGTGCGGCGGCCAGGAGCGCCAGGACGAGAACGAGGCCGCGGGGACCTACTCGGTCGACGTCACCCAGGCCTCCTTCCCGAAGGCGCAGCGCCTGGCCCAGCAGGCCGAGATGCGCATCGCCGTCAAGAACACGGGCGACGAGGTCCTCCCGGACGTCGCGGTCACCGTCGACTCCTTCACCCGCCGCTCCGAGCAGGCCGGCCTCGCCGACCCCGAGCGTCCCGTCTGGATCGTCGACGAGGGGCCGAAGGGCGGCACCACCGCCTTCACGAACACCTGGGCGCTCGACGGCCTGGCCCCGGGCCAGAGCCGCACGTTCACCTGGAAGGTCACGCCGATCGAGGCGGGCCGCTACTCCGTGAAGTACTCCGTCGCGGCGGGCCTCGACGGCAAGGCCAAGGCGCGTGACGCCTCGGGCGGGGCCGTGGGCGGCACGTTCCCCGTGCGCGTGAGCCGCCGCCCCGCCGACGCCCGGGTCGACCCGGAGACCGGCGAGGTCGAGCGCACCGAGCGCTGAGGGACCTCGGGCGCGCGCGGCTCCGCCGCCGCTCCCGGGTCGGCCGGAGGCCGGTTCACCGCCGAGGCCCGGCGCCGATCCGACACTCGGCCTCGCGCGGATCGCCTACTTCGGCAGGCGCGGCGCGATGATCCGGTACGCCTTGAGGCCGAGGCCCAGGCGCTCGCGGTCCTCGGAGAGCATGGGGTCGAGCCCCGTGAGCTCCTTCACGCGCTCCAGCCGGTAGGCCACGGTGTGGCGGTGGGCGTAGATGGCCGCCGCCGTCGCGTTCATGTTGCAGTTCTGCTCGAGGTAGGACTCGAGCGTGCCCACGAGGTCGGTCCGGTACTGGTCGTCGTAGCGGACGATGGGCGCGACCGTGTCGTCGTAGAACGAGCGCACCTCCTCCGGGTGGGAGGCGAGCACGCGGAAGAGCAGGCGGTAGGTGCCCGTCCCGATGTCCTTGAGGTGCGCGTCCCCTCCCCCGCTCTCGCTCTGGCGCAGCACGTCGAGCACGAGCTCGGCCTCCTGCATCGCCCGGCCGAACTCGCCCGGGTCGGCGTAGAAGCTCGAGAGGCCGACGGTCCCGTGCTGGCGCAGGCGGTCCGCGAGGCGGCGCGCGCGCTCGAGCGTCTCCTCGGGCGCGGCGTCCCCGCCCGTCGCGGGCAGGATCGCGTAGATGCGGTCCTCCATGTGCTGGGCCAGCGCGCCGGGGTACTCGCCGCCGATGAGCGCGACGACGTGGCGCGGGCGGTCCGTCTTGAGCTCGGCGCACAGCACGACCGCGCCCCGGGCGAGGTCGCAGCCCAGGCGACCCGCGCGGCGGACCACCTCGCGCGGCTCGAGATCGGGGCGGGAGCGCAGGTCCTCGAGGAAGGAGCCGCGCAGGTTCTGCTCGACCTCCTCCTTGGCCTCCTCGATGGCGACCTCGGTAAGCGAGGCGACCGCGGCGAGGTGCAGGTACTCCGTGGCGTCCTCGGCCGGGGGCTGGGTGCCGTGGAGCGAGACGACGATGCCGACGACGTCGTCGCCGGAGGAGATGGGGACTTCGAGCGCCAGGGTCGCGGGCACCTGCGAGGGGCGGTCCGAGACGCGGTCGGCCACGTAGCGGCGGACGTCCTCGAGGACCTCCTCGGCCGGCAGCGGGGCGGGGCCGCCGGACATCGCGGCGGCGCCGAGGCGCGGGATCACGATGACCACGGGAACGCCGGCGGCGTCCGCGGCCATCCGGGCGACGTGCTCGAGGCCGTCGCCGCCGAGGACCGCGTCGACCATGCGCAGGTGGATCGCTCGGAGGCGCTCGACCAGGCCGGTCGACGACCCCCCCTGCGGCGTGTCCTTCCTCGGTGCGGGGACTGCAGGCACGGGTGATCCTCCTTCCGGTGTCAGAAGTGCTGGGGAACAGGGGTGGAGGGGGCGCGGCCGGCGTGGCCGCGCCCCGTTCCGGGTGGTTCGCCGCTAGGCGGCGGCGGGGTCCGGGTGGGCCTGGAGGATCTCCTCCCCCGCCTCCCCGGTCCGCACGCGGTACGCGTCGTCGACGGGGATGACGAACACCTTGCCGTCACCCACCGCCCCCGTGCGGCCGTGCTTGAGGATCGTGTCCACGATCGTCTGCACGTCGCGCTCGGCGACCACGCACTCGAGCTTGACCTTCGGGCGGAGGTAGTTCGTGAGCTCCGCGCCGCGGTACCGCTCCGTGATGCCCTTCTGACGGCCCGAGCCCTTGACCTCGCTGATGGTCAGCGAGGGGAACCCGAGCGCCAGGAGCTCCATCCGGATCGGCTCGAACGCCTCGTGCCGGATGTACGCCTCGATCTTCTTCATGCCGGGACCTCACTCTTCGCGGGGGACACGGACCCGAGGGCCGGTGTCGTGGGCGTCGCACCGTAGCCAATGAGCTCCGGCGCAGGGATGAACTGCTCCGGGTAGCCGTACATGCCGTGCTCGGTGATGTCCAGTCCGGCGTCCTCCTCGTCCTCGGTCACGCGGAGGCCGTAGGTCTTCTTGATCAGGAAGAAGGTCCCGTAGCTCATGAGGAACACGAAGCTGAAGGCCACGACGAGGCCGGCGGCCTGCGCGATGAGCTGGTCGAAGCTGCCCGAGTAGAACAGGCCGCCGCGCGGGTCACCGAAGGCGTTGTAGCCCGCCAGGCGCTCCGAGGTGAAGAGGCCGCAGGAGAGCGTCCCCCAGATGCCGCAGAGCCCGTGCACGGTGAGCACGCCGACCGGGTCGTCGAGCTTCTTGTCGATGGCGAAGACGCCCAGCGGCACGATGATGCCGGCGATCACGCCGATGATCGGCGCCGCCCACAGCTCGACGTAGCCCGAGGGCGCCGTGATGGCGACGAGGGCACCGATCGCGCCGTTGCCGGCCATGCCGATGTCGATCGTCTTCGTCTTCAGCGCGCCCACGATGATCGCACCGAGCACGCCCGAGGCCGCGGCCAGGTTCGTGATGATGATGATCTCCGGGAAGCGCCCGTCGAGGCCACCGAGCGCCGTGCCGCCGTTGAAGCCGAACCAGCCGAACCACAGGATGAGGACGCCGAGGCCGAAGAGCGGCATGTTGTGCCCCGGAATCGCCCGCGGCTTGCCGTCCGGCCCGTACTTGCCCTTGCGGGGCCCGAGGAGCAGCAGCGCCGCGAGGGCGCCGGTGGCACCGATCAGGTGGACGGCCGTGGAGCCGGCGAAGTCCTGCATGCCGACGAAGCCGATGTCCTCCCAGAGGCCCACCGGGACCTGCAGGAAGCCGCCGCCGAAGACCCAGTGGGCGCCGAGCGGGTAGATCAGGCCGGCGAAGATGACCGCGTAGATGATGTAGACGCCGAACTTGATGCGCTCGAGCGTCGAGCCCCACACGATCGCCAGCGACACGGCGCAGAAGACGAACTGGAAGAAGAACTTCGCCTCGACGGTGACGTCGAAGATGCCGAGGACCGGGAAGGCCGCCTGCGACCCGTTGCTGACGACGAGGGCCTCGTCGAAGCTGGCCCTCCCGCCGAAGTCCCCGAGGAAGAAGCCGTCGCTGCCGAAGAGGCCGGCGAAGCCGTCGGCCTCGATGCCGAAGGCGATGGCGAAGCCCGTCGCCCAGAACATGAGCGCGGCGATCGAGAAGTTCGTGAGGATCTTCGCCACGATCGTGCCGGCGTTCTTCCCGCGGGAGAAGCCGACCTCGAGGAACAGGAACCCGACCTGCATGAGCATGACCATCAGCGCGGCCACCATCACCCAGATGGTGTTGATGCCGGTGCTCTCCTCGAGCGTGAACCCGTCGGTCGGGTCGGGGTTGTTCAGCACGTCCTGCGCGAAGGCGAGGGACGGGAGCATGAGTGCGACGAGCAGGCCTAGCACGAGGCCCTTGGTCGCCACGGAACGTGGCATTGGACTCCTTCGGTTTGGTGGCGTCCCGCACTCTGCAAGCCAGCCGCCCCGGGCACCTTGTCCCGGTGTCGAAAGATCCCCAGGGGCCCTTCGCCCAGCGGTCGATCGGTGCTGGGCGGGGGGTCCTACCGTGCGGCGAACGCGCTCGCGTGCTTCTTGGACGTGGGGACAAGCGGCCTCCCCCGCCGGGCTGCAAGGCTGCTCTCCAGTGCCATCCGCGCGCTGGGCGCTCCGCGTCCGCGCTCAACCCAGGAGGACCCTGAACCCCCATGCAGAAGCGCCAGCAGAACGTCTACGCCGCACAGTGGAGCTCGAACGGGGGCGCGCTCGGTGCGCCCGACCTCACCGAGCCGGGCGCCTCGCCCTTCGGTGAGAACGTCTTCCACCTCGCCGCCCAGCGTCAGCGCCTCCCGAAGCACGTGTTCAAGGCCCTGAAGAAGACGCTCGAGGGATCCGAGCAGATGGACCCGATGACCGCGGACGCGGTCGCCCTCGCCATGAAGGAGTGGGCGATGGAGAAGGGCGCGACCCACTACACGCACTGGTTCCAGCCCCTCACGGGCCTGACCGCGGAGAAGCACGACTCGTTCTACAGCCCGACGGGCGAGGGCACCGCGCTGGCGGAGTTCTCCGGCAAGGAGCTCATCCGGGGCGAGCCCGACGCCTCCTCGTTCCCGACGGGCGGCATCCGCGCGACGTTCGAGGCCCGCGGCTACACCGCGTGGGACCCGACCTCGCCGGCGTTCATCCTCGAGAACCCGAACGGGACGCTCCTCTGCATCCCGACCGCGTTCGTCTCCTGGACGGGCGAGGCGCTCGACACGAAGATCCCGCTGCTGCGCTCGATGGACGCGCTCTCGAAGAGCGCGGTGAGGGCGCTGTCGCTCCTCGGGAACTCCGAGGTCCAGCACGTCTACACCACGGTCGGCGCCGAGCAGGAGTACTTCCTGATCGACGAGCAGTACTACTTCGAGCGCCAGGACCTCATCACGACGGGCCGCACGCTCTTCGGCGCGCAGCCCGCGAAGGGCCAGGAGCTCGACGAGCACTACTTCGGCTCGATCCCGGAGCGCGTCCTCGCCTACATGCTCGAGGTGGAGCAGGAGCTCGCGAAGCTCGGGGTGCCGATCAAGACGCGCCACAACGAGGTCGCGCCGGGCCAGTACGAGATCGCGCCGATCTATGAGAACTCGAACGTCGGCTCGGACCACCAGCAGCTGACGATGCAGATCCTGCAGAACGTCGCACGTCGCTACGGCCTCGTCTGCCTCCTGCACGAGAAGCCCTTCGCGGGCGTCAACGGCTCGGGCAAGCACAACAACTGGGCCATGGCGACGGACGGCGGCGAGAACCTGATCAACCCGGGCGACGACCCCGTCACGAATTCGCAGTTCCTGTTCTTCTGCTCCGCGGTCATCCGCGCGGTGAACAAGCACCAGACGCTGCTCCGCGCCTCCGTCGCGAACGTGGGCCAGGACCACCGCCTCGGGGCCAACGAGGCGCCGCCGGCCATCATCTCGATCTTCCTCGGCGCCGAGCTCGAGGAGGCCTTCGAGGCGCTCGTCACCGGCAACGGCGGCGAGTCGAAGTCGGGCGAGCTCGCGCTCGGCACCGACGTGCTCCCGACGCTCCCGATGGACTCGGGCGACCGCAACCGGACCTCGCCGTTCGCCTTCACGGGCAACAAGTTCGAGTTCCGCGCGCTCGGCTCGAGCATGTCGCTCGGGTTCACGAACGCGGTGCTGAACACGATCGTCGCGCAGGCGATCGACGAGCTGGCGACCGAGCTCGAGGGCAAGCTCGGCGGCGGCGGGGACGTCCACGCGGCGGTCACCGAGGTCGTCAAAGCGGTCTGGACGGACAACAAGCAGATCGTCTTCAACGGCGACGGCTACTCCGACGAGTGGCACGCGGAGGCGGAGCGCCGCGGCCTCGCGAACCTCCGCACGACCCCGGACGCGCTCCCGAGCGTCGTCTCCGAGGAGGCCATCAAGGTCTTCGGCGACTACAACGTCCTCTCCGAGCGCGAGCTGCACTCCCGCTACGAGGTCTGGGTCGAGCAGTACGCCTCGAAGCTCAACATCGAGGCGGAGATGACGGCCACGATCGCCCGCACGCAGATCCTGCCGGCCGCGCTGCGGCACGCGCAGATCATCGACGAGGGCGGCGACGGCGCCGGTGTGAAGAAGCTCGCCGCCGAGCTCGACGGGCTCGTGGACCAGCTCGTCGACGCGATCCTCGCCCTCGAGGCCGCGAACGAGGAGACGCACAAGGAGGGCCAGGAGCTCGCGGAGTACATGCGCGACGTCGTGATCCCGGCGATGAGCGCCGTGCGCGCCCCGGCGGACCGCCTCGAGCGGATCGTCGCCGACGACCTCTGGCCGCTCCCGAAGTACTCGGAGATGCTCTTCATCCGCTAGCACCTCGCAGGAGCGCAGACGTTCCGAAGGCCCTGCTGACGCGGGGTCTTCGGCGTTCTGCGCTCAAGACCCGTCTGGCGGTACGGACCGCCGGACCGCCACCTGCGGCCCGACCATGGACGGGGCGATCGTGCCGTCGCCGTCCTCGGCGCGCAGGTTCCTGCGCCGCCCCGCGTCGTCCGGGAGGAGCGCCGTCCAACCTTGCCACGGTCGTGTCAAGGTTGACCGTTCCGCTGGTACGCTGGATCCATGCGTGACTACTTGCAGGCGACCCGCGAGCGCGTCCTCGTCTTCGACGGCGGCATGGGCGCGACCCTCGAGCAGTTCGACCTCTCCCTCGAGGACGACTACAAGCTCCCCGGGCGCGCGCACGAGGCCCTCGTCCTGAACCGCCCCGACGTCATCGAGGGCGTGCACACCTCGATGGTCGAGGCCGGGGCGGACGTCGTCGAGACCGACACCTTCCAGGCCTCCCGCCTGAAGCTCGAGGAGTGGGGCCTCGCCGAGCACACGCAGGAGATCAACGTCAAGGCCGCCGAGATCGCCCGCAAGGCCGTCGGCCCTGACCGCTTCGTCGCCGGCTCGATCGGCCCGACGGGCTTCCTCCCCGCCTCCGAGGAGCCGTCGCTCGGCCTCATCCGCTTCCGCGAGCTCGTCGAGG
>JAOPZO010000330.1 GCA_025964065.1 Solirubrobacterales bacterium
CTCGGGCTGCGTCTCCGCCGGCGCCTCCTCGGGGTACCCGCCCGTGCCCACGGCCTCGGTCGGGCCGAAGTCCTCGTTGTCCTGGTCGTCGCGCGCGGGCGTGCTGGGCGTGTCGGGGCCGTCGGTCATGCCCCCGGCGTACCCCGACGAGGGTGCCGCTACGCCGCGAGGAGCTCCGCGCCGAGCGCCGGGGTGCCCTCCCGGCTGTCGATGAGGTCGAGCACCGCGGACTCGACGCCGTCGGCGTACGGTCCCTGGGTCGGCGCGGGCGGCCCGTCGAACTCCTCGAGGCCCTGCTCCAGCGCCTCGGCGATCGTCAGGCCGGAGCGGAAGCGGTCGAAGACGCGCGGGTCGATGTAGGAGGAGCGCGCGACCGCCGGGGTGTTCCCGAGGTACTGCGCCACCTCCTTCACCGCGCGGGTCTCGACGCGCCTGCGGGCGGTCGCCGACGTGGACGCCGCGCCCGTGACCGACAGGGCGATCGACGCGAGGACGGTCGCGTTCCACGTCCGGAAGTCCTTCGCGGAGACGTCGAGGCCCGTGCGGTCCTTGAGGTACGCGTTGATGTGCTCGGAGCGGATGTCGCACCAGGCCCGCCCGTCCTTGTACGCGAGGAGCTCCGGGCTCCCGCCGCGCCGGCGCTTCAGCCGCTCGACGACCTCGGCGGAGACCGGGTCGACGACATGCTGCACGCGGCGCAGGCCGTGCTTCGCGGGGAAGTCGAAGAGCACCGCGCCGTCGACGACCTGCACGTGCTTCTTGTGCATGGTCGCCAGGCCGTAGGTGCCGTTCTCGGCGGCGTAGCCCTCCGAGCCGATCCGGAAGAACCCGCGGTCGAGCAGCCGGACGGTCACCGCGAGGATCTGCTGCGAGGAGAGCGGGTCCTTCTCGAGGTCCTCGGCCACGCGCTCGCGGAGGACCGGGAGCACGCGGGCGAAGGAGAGCATGTCGTCGAACTTCCGCCGGGCCCGCTGGAGGTGCCAGTCGGGGTGGTAGACGTACTGCCGCCGCCCGCGCGCGTCCGTGCCCTGGGCCTGGACGTGGCCGCGCGGATCGGGGCAGATCCACACGTCCGCCCAGGCCGGTGGGATCACGAGCGACTTGACCCGGGCGAGCGTCTCCTCGTCGGTGACGGGCGCGCCCGTCGCGTCGAGGATCTGCCAGCCCTTGCCGCGACGGCGGCGCGTCAGCCCCGGGGAGCCGGGATCTGCCCGCTTCAGCCGCGGCAAGGTGCGCTCAGGCCGCGCGGAGGCGACGCTGCGGCGCGGGCGCCGCGTCGACGTCCGCCATCTGCATGCGCATGTCCTCGAGCGAGCGGCGGATCAGGCGCGAGACGTGCATCTGCGAGATGCCGACCTGCTCCGCGATCTCGCGCTGCGTGAGCCCCTCGAAGAAGCGCAGGCGCATGATCTCCTGCTCGCGGTCCGCGAGGACGCGCATGCCGTTCGAGAGGAGCACGCGACGCTCGGCCGTCATGAACTCCGGGTCCTCCTCGCCGAGCAGCTCGAGCGCGGTGCGGTTCTCGCCGATCGGCTCCTCGAAGGAGACGGTGGAGTAGGACTGCGCACCCTGGAGCGCGTCGAGGACCTCCTCCTCCGTGGCCTTCACGGCGACGGCGAGCTCCGCGATCGTGGGCGAGCGCGAGAGCTTCGTGGTGAGGCGGTCCGTGGCCTGCGTGAGCTTCGCGTTGAGCTCCTGGATGTCGCGCGGGACGCGGATGCTCCAGCCACGGTCGCGGAAGTGGCGCTTGATCTCGCCGGCGATGTTCGGCGCCGCGAAGGTGGAGAGCTTGACCCCGCGCTCGAGGTCGAAGCGGTCGACGGCCTTGATGAGACCGACGGCGCCGACCTGGACGAGGTCGTCGAGCGGCTCGCCGCGGTTGGCGTAGCGCCGGGCGATGTGGCGGACAAGCGGCATCATGCGCTCGATGAGCATCGTGCGGGCCTGCAGGTCACCGTCCCGGTGGTAGCGCTCCAGCAGCGCGACCTCGTCGGTGGCGATGGACGTGCGCGGCTCGGTGGTGCGGTCGATCGTGCTCATGGTGCCCTCCCTGTGTCGAACAACTGCGATGAGGGCACCATCGCGGTCACAGCGGCTCGAGCAAGGCGGTCAAGGATGGGCAGTGCGAGGGATGAGGGGTCGGGATGCGCAGCTTGAGGTGGACAGACCCGGTCAGCCGCCGGAAGCCCCGGCGCGGTCCAGCTCGTTTGCGGCTGCGCCCCTGCGGGGAGAGCACCTCCGCACCGCGTACACCCGCACCACGCACCCCTGCGCACATCCTGCACGACCGCCCCTGACCCGCATGACCGCCCCTGACCTCGAGATCTCCCTGCCGGCCCGCGCCGAGAACGTCGCGGTCGTCCGTCACGTCCTGGGCGGGATCGGCGACGCGCTCGCGCTGCACCCCGAGGTGCTCTCCGACGTGAAGCTCGCGGTCAGCGAGGCCTGCGCGAACGTCGTGGTGCACGCGTACGCGGACGGCGCGGCCGGTCTGCTCGACCTCGAGCTCACCACGGGCGACGACCACATCGAGGTCGTCATCCGCGACCACGGCAGCGGCATGATGCCGCGCGCGGACTCCCCCGGCCTGGGCGTCGGGCTCCCGCTCATGGCGAGCCTCACGGCTGCCCTGGAGCTCACGAACCGCGCCGACGGCGGCACCGAGGTGCGCATGAGCTTCGACCGGCACGACCCCGAGACCTCGGCCGTCCGCGCCTCGGGCACGGGGCTCTAGCAGTGCACGTGGCCGAGCCCGGAACCCCTCCTGCGCTGGACCGCGTCGACCGCACGCGGGTGACGGTGGCCGTCGGGCCGCTCGTCGGCCCGGTGCTCTCGCGCGTGGTCGGGATCCACGCCTCGCGCGCCGACCTTCCCATCGACCGCCTGAACGACGCGGTCCTCGTCGCCGACGCCGTCGCGGCGCGCGCGCCCGCCTTCGCCGTGGGCGGCCGCCTCCCCGTGAGCATCCAGTCGGGGCCCGGCCGCCTCGAGGTCCGCATCGGGCCGCTCCGTCCCGGCGGCGGCCAGCGGGTGCTCGAGGGCGCCGCCCTTCCGGCGGTCGGCTCGGTCATCGAGCGCCTCGCGGACTCCGTGAAGGTGCGCGGCGGCGCGGGCGGCGACGAGTACCTCGTGATCCGCATCGAGTCCCACCCCGACGCGCCGACGGCCGGCGCATGAGCGCCGGCACGGACGGCTTCGCCGAGCTCACGCTCCAGGCGGGCGACCCGCAGGCCATGGAGCGGTTCTACGCCGAGGCGGTCGGCCTGCGGGTCCTCACGCGCGAGGACGACCGGATCTGGCTCGACGTGGGCGGCGGCGCCCGGCTGGGTCTGTGGACCCCGGGCGAGAAGGAGTTCGGCGACCAGGGCGGCGCCCACGTCCACTTCGCCTTCCGTGCGACCCCGGGCGGGCTCGACGCGCTGCAGGAGCGGCTCCAAGCGGCCGGCTCCGCGGTGCGCGGCCCCGAGGAGCACCCGGGCGGCGACCGCTCGATCTACTTCGAGGACCCGGAGGGCAACGTCGTGGAGGCGTGGGACTTCTTCGGGCGCGGACGCTCGACGGACGAGCTGGCCGACGAGTCCGGCGACGCCTCGTGAACCCGTTCGTCCCGGCCATCCGTCAAGATGCGCGGATCGTCCCCTGCCACACCCTGATGGAGGTCTCCCCCCGCCCATGACGTTCGACTTCTCGCTGACCGAGGACCGGCCCGCGTCGGGTGCGCACGTCATCGCCGTCGCGGGCGAGGTGGACATCTTCACCGCGCCGGAGCTCAAGCGCGCGATCGGCGGCGCCATCGACGGCGGCGCCCGCGAGCTCGTGATCGACCTCACGGAGACGCGCTTCCTCGACTCGACCGCCCTCGGCGTCCTCATCGGCGCCGTGAAGCGCCTCCGCCCGCTCGAGGGCAGGCTCGTGATCGTGAACACCGAGCCGAGCACGGCGAAGACGTTCGAGATCACCGGCCTCGACCAGATCTTCACGATCGTCGACACGCGGGACGACGCGCTCGCGCAGCTCGCGGCGCGGTCCTGACATGACCCCCGAGGGTCCCGAGGTCCGCAGCACCACCGAGGGCGACGTCGTCGTCGTCGCGGTGGCGGGCGACCACGACATCGCGACGGCGGACGAGATCCGCGGCGCGATCGACACCGCCCTGGCGGCGCAGCACCGCGTCGTCGTCGACCTCACCCCCGCGACCTTCGTCGACTCGACGGTCCTCGGCGTGCTGCTCGGCGCCCGCGACCAGGCGCGCGACGCCGGCCTCGGCTTCGGGGTCCTGCTCGGTGAGGGCTCCGCCACCGCCGTGCAGCGCATCACCGAGGTCACCGGCCTCGCCAGCATCCTGCCGCTGCACGACGCGCGGGACGCGGCGCTCGCCGGCGTCCGCGCCGCCTAGCCCCGCCGCGGGCGCTGCCCTAGCTCTCGGGCCCCACCGCGGGGCCGTCCTCACCGCCGCCGGCGTTCGAGCCGGAGTTGCGGGACGTCGTCGGCTCCGCGTGCTCGCCCTCGGCGAGCTCGGCGAGGCGCCGCAGCGCCTCGACGTTGCGGCCGTGCAGCAGGAGGTCGGCGAGCGGGTTGTACGTGAGGCGCGCCAGCGGGCTCGCCGGGCCCTCCCGCATCGTCACGTGGGTGCCGTCGCCCGTGCGGGCGAGGTCCATGACGACCTTGCCGCGGCCGAACGGGCGTGCCATGACGTGCAGCACGAGGCGGCGGGGCTCCTCCGCCTCGACGACCTCGCTCGAGTCCTTCAAGTCGATGGGCCCGAAGGCGAGCGTGTGGTGGAAGCGCGTGCCGACGGCGGGGAAGCCCGGGTCCGCGTCGCGGATGTCGCGGGACCCGACGACCCAGTGCGCGTAGTTGTCCGGGTCGGCGAGGATCGCCCAGACCTTCTCGGGGGGCGCGGCGATGTGCTTGCGGGTCGTCGACATGCCCCTGTCCTGCCCGAGGGGGCACGTCCGCACACGCGGTGCGGCTCAGGCGGCCGCGCGCAGCTCGCGCTCGTCCGCGGGGCGACGGCCGACCACGACGGCCATGAGCTCCTGGGTCTCGCCGGGCGCCAGCAGGCCCGAGCGCTCGAGGTGCGCGCGCCGTGCGGCCGCGAGCGGGCCGAGCGGGCCCCGGTGCTCCACGGTCGGTGCGAGCTCGAGGCCGGCGCGCGCCATCGCGGTCTCCGTGGCGGCGACGTCGGCGAGGCCCGACTGCACGATGGCGAGGTGCCCGCCCGGGCGCAGGTGGGCCGGCGCGCTCGCGAGGATGCGGTCGAGGACGTCGCGGCCGTCGGCGCCCGCGTCCCAGCGCGGGTCGAGGTCCTCCACGGCCGGCAGGTAGGGCGGGTTCGCGGCGATGAGGTCGAAGCGCTCGTCCGCCCCGAGCGCGCCGAGCAGGTCGCCGCGACGGGCCTCGACCTGCCAGAGCCGGTTCAGGCGTGCGTTGGCCCGAACGGCGCCGACCGCCTTGGAGCAGCGGTCCACCGCCACGACGCGGGCCGCCCCGCGGTGCGCCGCGCTCAGCGCCACGGCGCCGGAGCCCGTGCAGAGCTCGAGCACGCTGCTGCCCGCGAC
>JAOPZO010000342.1 GCA_025964065.1 Solirubrobacterales bacterium
CCGCTCCGCGCGCTCCGCGGCGCTCAGGTGGGCGCAGGTTCCGGGGTAGGCGCCGTCGGGGAGCGGGCCGTGCGGCGCCGCGGCGGCTTCCCGGATCTCGGCGCGGGTGCACCAGCACGGGTAGACCAGGCCACGGGCGTCCAGGTCGTCCAGCGCGGCCTGGTAGCGCTCGCCGCGCTCGGACTGCCGGACCACCGGGCCGTCCCAGTCCAATCCGAGCGCCGCCAGGTCCGCGAGCTGCTCGGCGACGAAGCGCTCCCGCGAGCGGCCCGTGTCGACGTCCTCCACCCGCACGAGGAAGCGGGAGCCGCTCGCGCGCGCGAAGAGCCAGGCGAGCAGCGCGGTGCGCAGGTTCCCGAGGTGGAGCGTGCCGGTGGGGGAGGGGGCGTAGCGGCCGTCGGGCACGCTGCAGGAGTGGGTCAGTCGGCGGCGGCGCGGCGCGCGGCCTGCGCGTCGTGCTCCGGGACGAAGCGGCCCGTCCCGTCGCACCACGGGCAGGGGACGGTGCTCGGCGTGCCCCCGAGGTTGGAGATGACCTGGCCCGTGCCGCGGCAGGGCGAGCAGGGGCGGTCGAGGTCTGGCGTCTGGTCGGTCACGGGCCGGCGAGCGTAGCGGTGTGGTCCGGAAATGGACGGATATCCAAGCCGCACCTCCCCACTTCATGCACGCGACGTTGCATGCCGATGAGCCCGGCGTGGCCACCCACGCCCATCCCCGAACCGACCCGGAGGCCGGCTACACGATCATCGAGGTGCTGCTCGCGATGGTCGTGCTGCTGGTCGGCGCCCTCGGGACGCTCGTGATCGTGGAGGGCGGGCTGGCGAGCACGCAACGGACCACCGCACGCGAGCAGGGGACGAACCTCGCGCGGGACATCGTGGAGCGGGCGCGGGGGGTGGCCTACACGAGCCTCACCCGCAGCGCGGCGCCCGCGACGCTGCGCGCCGCGCTGCCCGACGCGAGCGCGCTCAGCGGCTCGAGCTTCACGGTGCAGCGCCGTGGGGTGACCTACTCCGTGACGGTGACGGCCTGCTCCATCGACGACCCGAGCGACGGCGCCGGGCTCGGCGACGACTCCTTCTGCGCCCCCGGCTCCGGGATCACCGGTCCGGGCAGCCCGCCGCCCACGACGCCCGCCGCCGCGGTGAACGTCCTCGGGATCCCCGTCACGCTCGGCGGCAGCCTGCTGCAGACCGTGTGCAGCGCGGTCGGGACCAGCTCCGCGCTGCTCGGGACGCTCACCGCCGCCGTCAGCAACGTCGTGCCGCTCTCGGTCTGCGCGTCGACGAGCTCCGGCTCCGTCGCCTACGACAGCCGGCCCGACGACCTGCGCCGGGTCCGCGTCGACGTCTCGTGGACGCAGGGAGTCGCGGCGAGCGTCAGCCAGTCGACGCTCCTGACGAACGCCCTGCCGAACGACTGCCCGCTCACGACGCCCGTCGCCCCGGCGACGCTGCCCGTCGGCTGCCCGACCCCGATCTCGTGAGCACCCGCGCCGCGAACGAGGACGGCTTCACGCTCATCGAGCTGCTCGTGGCGATGGTGCTGTCGCTCATCGTCCTCTTCGCGGTGCTCACCGCCTTCGACGTCTTCAGCTCGAACGCCGCGCAGCAGACGCACGCGACCGCCGCGAACGAGCGGGCGCGGGCGACGATGGACCGGACGGTCGACGACCTCCGTCACGCCGCGACGATCCGCACGGCGAGCCCCACCGATCTCGTCTACTCCGTCACGGAGGCCACCGGGACGCGGACGCAGCGGCTGTGCGTCGGGGCCGACGCGGTCCTGTACTCGTCGACGTCGACGAGTGCGACCACCACCGGGACCGCGTGCGGGACGACCGAGAGCGGCTGGACCCAGGGCAAGGTCGCCGACCTCCCGGCCGGCACGACGACGGCGTTCACCTTCGACGGTGCGGCCACCTCGGCGACGCCCGCGACCGTGCGCAGCGTCGGCATCACGCTCGACGTGGACGCCGGCAGGGGTGGGAGGACCGCAAGCAGCACGCTCCGGGCGAGCGCCACGGTCCGCCGCTCGGCCGGCCAGCTCGCCGTGGGCGACGGGGACATCCGCGCGGACTGCAACACGAGCGGTGCGCTCCTGACGCTCGACGTCGCCGGCATCGGCGCAGCGGGACCCCTGAACGTCACCTACACCTCGACCGGCGGCGTGCAGCTCGGCGTCGGAAACGGCGACAGCCCGGTGCAGATCTCCGCGGGCATCACGGGCGTGCTGGCGACGATCACCGACGCGGCCGGCGTGACGAACACCGTGCAGAAGGTCGTCGAGTGCAGCTGACCCGCGACGGCGAGCGCGGCTCGACGCTCATCACCGCGCTGCTCGCGGCGCTCGTGATGCTCGCGCTCGGGCTCGCGCTGCTGTCCATCGTGGACGTGCAGGCCAAGCAGTCCGGGGTCGAGCGCACCCGCGACCGGGCGTTCAACCTCAGCGAGAGCGTCCTGACAAGCCATGCGTTCGTCCTCGGGCGCAACTGGCCGGCCTCGGCGGTCACGACGGGCGCGGGGACGATCGCCGCGCCG
>JAOPZO010000374.1 GCA_025964065.1 Solirubrobacterales bacterium
GGCCCGGCCTGCCGCCGCGCCGGGGGCGCCTTCCGCTCCCCGAGAACCGCGTTCCAGAACCAGCGCCTGACGGACGCCGCCGGCTCCGGCGAGGCGTGGATCGCCTACCGGCCCGCCCCGCCCGTGCGACGCCGCTGAGCCCGGCGCCGGGGGCGCTCAGACCTCGACGACCACCGGCAGCACCATCGGGCGCCGCTTCAGTCGGTCGTAGACGAACTTCGCGAGGTCGTCGTGCAGCGCCTTCTGCACGAGCTCGACCTCGCGGATCTGCTTCTTCGCGGCCTGCTCGAGGGACGCCTCGACCGCATCGCGGAGGTCGTCGAGCAGGCGCTCGGCGTCCTCGGAGTACGGGACGCCGCGGAAGATGACCTCGGGCTCGGCGACGCTCTTGCCGTCCTGCTCGGAGATCGTCGCGACGACGACGAAGATGCCGTCGGCGGAGAGCATCCGGCGGTCGCGGAGCGCGGCATCCGTCTCGTCGCCGAGGTCGACGCCGTCGACGTAGATGACGCCGGCCTGCTCCTTCGGGCCGAACTTCGCGCCCTTGGCCGTGATGTCGAGCGGCAGGCCGTTGTCGCCCTTGAAGACGTTGGCCTCCGGCACGCCGACCGCCTCGGCGAGCTTGCCGTGCATGTAGATGCGCTTGTGGTCACCGTGGAACGGCATGACGTAGCGCGGCCGCGTGAGGTTCAGCATGAGCTTGACCTCCTCGGCGTAGCCGTGGCCGGACGCGTGGATCGGGGCGTCCTTCGTCGTGATGACGTTGCAGCCGATGTGGTAGAGCCGGTCGATCGTCTCGTTGACCGCGCGCTCGTTGCCCGGGATCGGCGTGGCGGAGAACATGATCGTGTCCCCCTTCTTCAGCTCGACCTGGCGGTGGTCCTTGTGGGCCATGCGGCGCAGGGCGCTGAGCGGCTCGCCCTGGGATCCCGTCGAGATGATCACGAGGCGGTTGTCGGGGAAGTTCCCCATCTCGCGCGGCTGGACCATGATGCCGTCCGGGAACTTCACGTGGCCGAGCGAGCGGCCGATGTTCGTGTTCTTCCGCATGGAGCGCCCGACGAGGACGACCTTGCGGTTGTGGAGCTTCGCCGCGTCGATGACCTGCTGCACGCGGTGGATGTTCGAGGCGAAGCACGTGACGATGATGCGGCCGTTGACGCGAGCGAACTGCTCGTTGAGGTGCGGGCCGACGCCGGACTCGCTGGGCGACCAGCCCGGGCGGTCGACGTTCGTGGAGTCGCCGCAGAGCAGCAGGACGCCCTCGCGGCCGAGCTCGGCCAGGCGCTGCATGTCGGCCGGGCGGCCGTCGACCGGCGTCTGGTCGAACTTGTAGTCGCCCGTGATGAGCACGGTCCCGAGCGGGGTCGTCAGCGCGACGGCCGAGCAGTCCGGGATGGAGTGCGTCATGTGGATGAGCTCGAGGTCGAAGGGGCCGATCTCGATGATCTCACCCTCCTTGACGTCGATGCACTCGACCTCCTTGAGACGGTGCTCGTCCAGCTTGGAGCGGGCCATCGCCATCGTGAGCGCGCCGCCGTAGACCGGGATGTCCTGCACGCCGAGGTCCTTCAGGATCCAGGGCAGGGCGCCGAGGTGGTCCTCGTGGCCGTGGGTGACGACGATCGCCTCGATGTCGTCGACGCGCTCGCGGATGTAGGAGAAGTCCGGGAGGACCAGGTCGATGCCGACCATCTCGGCCGTGGGGAAGCGCAGCCCGACGTCGACGAGGATGAGCTTCCCGTCGTACTCGAGGACGGTCATGTTCTTCCCGATCTCCCCGAGGCCGCCGAGCGGCAGGACGCGGAGGCGCTCCTTCGTGGGCGCGCTCATGCGTGGGGGACCAGGTCGAGTGCTGCAAGTGCGGTGCGGATGATGTTGAGCTCCTCCTCGGAGACTTCGACGTAGGGCAGGCGCGGCGCGCCCACCTGGTGGCCCAGGAGTGAGAGGGCGGCCTTCGCCGTGGTGGCTGCGGGAGCGATCCCGAGCGCGGCGAGCACCCCCTCGATCTCCTGGTCGATGCTTTGACGGTTGGCGGGCTCGTCGACCATCCGGCGCATCCACGGCCCGACCACGTGGCTGGCGACGAGGATGCCCCCGGCGCCTCCCAGGTCGAGCGTGCGCGCCAGGACGTCGTCGTTGCCCGCGTAGAGCTCGAGGCCGTCGACGAGCGCGAGGTTCGCGTTGTTCGCCTGCTTGACGGCATCGATGTGGTCCAGCTGCGCGAGCTCGGCGAGGAACTCGTTCGGGAGGTCCGCTCCCGTGCGCTGCGGGATGTTGTAGAGCACGACGGGCCGGTCGGCGGCCCGGGAGACCTCGCGGTAGTGCGCGAGGAGGCCCCGGTGGTTCGGCCGGTTGTAGTACGGGTTGACGGAGAGCAGGGCGTCCGCGCCGAGCTCGCACGCCGCGGCCGTGAGCTTCACGGCGTGGCGGGTGTCGTTCGAGCCGACGCCGGCGATGACGGTGAAGTCCGGACGCGGGCGCTCCCGCACCGCGAGCTCGATGAGCGCGAGGTGCTCCTCGTCGTCGAGCGTCGCCGCCTCACCCGTGGTGCCCGCGACGACGACGCCGTCGGAGCCCTGCGTGGCGAGGTGCCGCATGAGCGCCACGAAGGCGGCCTCGTCGACGCGTTCCTCGGCGTCGAAGGGCGTGACGATCGCGGTGATGATGGCGCCGAGTCCGGACATTCCCCTCCATCATCCCACGCCGTGCGGCGCGACCACGGTGCGGCACGCCCCCCGGAGTGTGATGTCCGCCGCACAGCCCGGCGCCCATCGGGGTCACCCTTCGTGACGCAGGAGTCACGAAAGGACGTCCCTCATGGCCACTCCGGTCAGCCCCGCCCCCGCCCCCTACCCCGCCCCCAGCGTCACCCCGCCCGCCGAGCGGCACACCGCTCCCGGCGGCGTGATGTACGTCGGGCCGTCGCTCACGCGCTCGCTCCTCGGCGTGGCCGTCGCGCTCTCGCGCGGAAGGGCGTAGCTCCACGCGCAGAACACCCCCGGGTCGGCGTTCCCGACCGGCCCGGGCCCTACCCTCGCGGACGTGAGTGACTCGCCCGCCGACCCCGACGCGCGCCTCCTGGCCGTCGAGGTCACGGCGGTCCGCTACCGCGTCCCCGACGGGGACTTCGCGGTCCTCTCGGGGCTGACGGACGACGGCGACGAGGTGACGGTCACCGGGCCGCTCGCGCACCTGCAGGCCGGGGAGAGCGCCGAGGTCGGCGGCCAGTGGCGCCGCCACGCGAAGCACGGCTGGCAGTTCCACGCGGCGAAGGTCCGCGTGCTCGAGCCCGTCTCCTCCCAGGCGCTCATCGCCTACCTCTCCTCGATCAAGCACGTGGGCAAGCGCGGCGCCGCCTGGCTCGTCGAGCAGCACGGCGCCGGCGTCCTCGCCGTCGTGGACGCGGACCCGCGCGGCGCGCTCGGCAAGGTGCCGGGCATCGGGCGCCAGAAGGTGGGCGCGGCCGTCCGCTCCTGGGAGGACCAGGTCGAGCAGCGTGCCATGCGCCTCTTCCTCGAGGAGCACGGCGTGCCGGCGGCGGCGGCGGGCCGGGTCGTGCGGCACGTCGGCGTGGGCGCGCTCGACGAGCTCCGGGCCGACCCGTACGCGCTGACGGAGCTCGAGGGCATCGGCTTCGCCACCGCGGACACGCTCGCGCGGGCGCTCGGCACCGCCCCGGACGCCGACGGGCGCCTCGATGCGGGGCTGGTGCACGCGCTGCAGCTCGCGGAAGCCGACGGCCACTGCTTCCTCCCTCGGGCCGAGCTGCTCGCGCGGACGGAGCGCCTGCTCGGCACGGACGCCGCCCACCGGGTCGACGCGCTCGTGCTGGGCGGGCGCCTGGTCGTCGAGGAGGACCGGGTCGCCGAGGCGCGGATGTGGAACACGGAGCGGAAGCTCGCCCGGCTCGTGCGCGCGCTCGTGGACGACGAGTCGCAGCTCGAGGTGGCCCGGCGGGAGCGGGAGCTCACGAGCTTCAAGCCGACCGACGCGCAGTGGACCGTCGTCACCAACGTCCTCGAGCACCGCCTCTCGATCCTCACGGGCCTGCCGGGCACGGGCAAGAGCGCCTCGATGCGCGCGCTGGTGGACGTGCTGAAGGCGAACAAGCGCTCCGTGCGGCTCGCGGCGCCCACGGGCAAGGCGGCGCGACGGCTCGCGGAGAGCACCGGGGCGGACGCGACGACGATCCACCGGCTGCTCGAGTGGGCGCCCGACGGCGGCTTCACCCGGGACGAGGAGAACCCGATCGAGGGCGCCGACGTCCTCGTGGTCGACGAGGCCTCGATGCTGGGCGTGCAGCTCGCCTGCGCGCTGATGGACGCCGTCGGCCCGCGGACCCATGTGCTCCTGGTCGGCGATCCCGACCAGCTCGCTCCCGTGGGCCCCGGGCGCGTGCTCGAGGACCTCATCGACTCGGGCGCGATCCCGACCGTGCGCCTGACGGAGATCTTCCGGCAGGCCGCCCGCTCGATGATCGTCCGAGCCGCGCACGCGATCAACGCGGGCGAGCACCCGCCGACGAAGCCGCGCGAGGACGACATCCACGACTTCTTCCTCATGGCGCGCGACGAGCCGTCGCAGATCTTCGCGGAGGTCTGCGACCTCGCCGCTGAGCGGCTGCCCCGCCACTACGGCGTCCAGCCGCACGAGGTGCAGGTGCTCGCGCCGATGCACAAGGGGCCGCTCGGGATCGACGCGTTCAACGACGCGCTGCGCGCGCGGCTCAACCCGGACGGCGAGAAGGTGCCGGGCACGCCGTTCCGCCTGGGCGACCGCGTGCTTCAGACGAAGAACAACCACGAGGAGGAGCTCATGAACGGCGAGCTCGGCGTCCTCGTCTCCCACGATGCGGAGCGGGCCACGGTGATCTTCGCCGCCGACGACGGCCGCCGGCTGCGCCTGCCCGTGCGGGCCACGGAGACCCTCCGGCTCGCCCACGCGATCTCGGTGCACAAGGCGCAGGGCTCGAACATGGGCGTCGTCGTGATGCCGCTCACCCGGAGCCACCACATGATGCTCACACGCAACCTCGTCTACACCGCGATCACGCGCGCCTCCAAGGCGACGGTCCTCGTGGGCGAGCCCGCGGCGCTCGGCATCGCCCTCGGGCGCCGCGACGCGCACACGCGGCACACCCGCCTCGCGGCACTCGTGGGCTGAGGACGGCGGCGCG
>JAOPZO010000412.1 GCA_025964065.1 Solirubrobacterales bacterium
GTCGGCGTGCGCGGCCATCCGCTCCCGCCACCGGCCCAGCGCCTCCGCGAGCGCCGCCGGGTCGAGCGCCGCGAGCGCCGTGCCGTGCGGGAGCACCTCGTGCTCGCCCTGCGCGGCGCTGCTCGTGAAGAGGTCGAGCGAGGCCTCGCGCGGTGGCGCCTGGGCGTCCGGGGTGAGCGGCGCCCCTGCGGCCTCGAAGGCGGGCGGCGGCGCCGCCGCGCCGAGGCCGGGCGGCTCCTCCTCCGGCACGAAGAGCGTCCGCAGGCCGCTCAGCGTGTCCACGCGGAGCTCAGCCACGGGCGGTGTACTTCGCGATGTCCGCGCGCAGGTCGTCCGCCTCGAGGTACGGGCCCTGGTGCACGTAGGTCTGCTTCCCCGTCGCGTCGAAGAACGCGGTGGTCGGCCAGAAGGAGCCGCCGATGCCGAGCGCCTCGGTCGCCTCGAGGTCGGGGTCCGACAGGCTCGGGAAGCTCAGGGGGTAGCGCGCGAGGAACTCGGCGGCGGGCTTGGGACCGTCACCCGCGTCCAGGCCGAGGAACGCGACCTCCTTGCCGAGCTCCGCGCCCACCTCCTGGAACGTCGGGAACTCCGCGCGGCACGGCCCGCACCAGGAGGCCCACTTGTTCACGACGACCGGGAAGCCCTTCAGCGCCGCGAGCTCCCGCTTCGCGCTGGACGCGGGGAGCAGCCGGTTGGCGCGCGCGTGGAGGCGGGCGAGCGGCGCGGGTGCGCCGGCGAGGCGCTCGCGGAGCTCGGCGGCGGTCGGCGCGCGGCCGTCGCTCGTCTCGTTGCCGCTGCTCTGCACGAAGCCCACGACGACGACCGCCAGGAGCGCGGCCGCGGCGAGCAGCAGGAGGGGGCGGCGGCGCATGGCACGCAGGGTACGACGTGCGGTCGACTCCGCCCGCCGGTGCGATACGCTTCGCGGGAACCCAGGTGGAGGGCGTCGTTGGGAGGTCCCTCCTCCAGTAGTCCCCGGGGTGGTTCCCGGGTCCCTGGCTGTCGCGGAGCCCTTCCGCGCAGCCCATGAGTTGCCAGCTTCATGGCCGAGTCCACGAGCGTGGCGGCAAGCGCCGCCCTTCCCACTCCTGAGCAGATCGCTCAGGCCGAGCGCTTCACGCGCGAGCTCTTCCTGCACCCCGGGGAGGAGCCCGCCCAGGCGCTCTTCCCCGGCAGCCCCCGCCGCCGGGCGCTCGACCGTGCGCTGCTGGAGCTCGAGGAGGGCGCCACCGTCCCGTCGACGAAGTGGCGTCGCCGCTACTCGCTCATGCTCGGCCTCGAGCGCGTGCTCTCCGAGGAGGAGGTCGTCCTCGCGGACGGCACGCCGCTCAACCCGCACCAGGTCGACGCGCTCTCGGGCACCCTCACCGCGCTCCTCACCCGTGAGCAGGGCAACGGCGGCGCGGTCGCGGCGCCGACGTCCGCCCCCGTCCTCGCCATCGACGAGACCACGGCCTACGCGCCGGTCCCCGACGCGCTGCGCCCCGAGGCGCGCGCGCAGGTCGTCGAGGAGGAGCCCGAGCCCGAGGAGGACGACGAGGAGGACGATTACGTCGGCGAGGAGGGCGAGGACGACGTCGCCGTCGCCGCCCCGGACGAGGAGGACGACGAGGACGACGAGGACGACGAGCCCGTCGCCGCCACCCCGGCCGAGGACGAGGACGAGCCCGAGGACGAGTCGGACTCCTATGAGGACGACTTCGACGACCCCGACGCGGACGAGGACCGCGACGAGGGCGCCGCGGACGACCCCAACGCGGGCAAGCGCTTCTGGTTCGAGCACGCCACGGGCGCCGGCAAGACCGTCGCCGCGATGGGCTTCGTCGAGGCCTCGCGCACCGGTGGCGTCCTCATCCTGACCCACCGCCGCAACCTCGTCGACCAGTTCAACGACGAGCTCCGCACCCGGGGCTACGGCGACCGCATCACCCCGCCGCTGCTCGGCGCGGAGCACAACCTCCGCGCGGACGGCCCCGTCACCGTCGAGACCTACCAGTGGTTCGTCCGCAACGCGGGCCAGATCTCCGCGGTCTACACCGTGGTCATCTGCGACGAGGCGCACACCGCGCTCGGCGAGAAGACGTCCGCCGCGATCCGCGAGTGGACGGGCCCGATCTTCGTCGGCATGACCGCCACGGGGGCGCTCATCGCCCGGCACGTCACCGACCTCTTCCCGACGCAGACCTCGCGCTTCGACCTCGCGCAGGCCGCGCGCCGCGGCGTCATCGCGCCCCTGCGCGGCATCCGCATCCCGCCGGGGCAGGGCGTGCGCTCCATCGCGAAGGTCCCGCTGCGCCGCGGCGAGGTCGACGTGGAGTTCGACCAGGAGATGCTCGCCGAGCTCCTGGACCAGGCGCCGTTCAACTTCGCGATCGCGAACCTGTACAAGACGCGTTTCAACGGCGTGCCCGGCGTCCTCTACGCCGCCGGGGTCAAGCACGCGTACAACGTCGCGGAGGCGCTGCGGGCCGAGGGCATCAAGGCCCAGGCCGTCTCGGGCGAGACGCCGAAGCGCGAGCTCGCCGCGTCCCTCGCCGCCTACGAGCGCGGCGACATCGACGTCCTCGTGAACGCCCAGCTGCTCGCGGAGGGCTGGAACTCCCCGCGCGCGACGGTCTGCATGCACCTCGCGCCGACCGCCTCCCGGCGCATCTACCAGCAGCGCGTGGGCCGCGTGACCCGGCGCCACCCGGGCAAGGAGGCCGGGGTCGTCGTCGACTTCGTGCACCCGGCGACGAAGAACGACGACCCCGTCATCACGCTCCACTCGCTCCTCGACCGTGACGTGTACCGCGGCGGCGCGATCGTCGTGGGCCCCGTGCGCCGTGGCCGCGGCCGGCGGGTGCGCGTCGAGCGCCGCGTCGTCCCCGTGTGCGCGGAGGAGGAGCGCCGCCACGAGGTCTTCGAGCGCGAGCTGTGGCGCATCGCGGTCGAGTTCCTCGACTGGGGCGAGCAGCACATGTGGGCCGCGCTCGCCGGCGCCCGCGTGAGCCCGTCGGGCTGGCGCCGCGCCCGGGCGATGCTCCACTTCGACAAGACGGGCGAGCTCAAGAGCCGCCTGCTCATCACCGCGCTCGAGCGGAACAAGAACCCGCAGCTGCGCATGAAGGCGCTGCAGGAGATCGCGGCGGGCAAGGACCCCGAGGCGTTCCAGCAGGCCGTCGACATCGTCGCCGCCTGGGGCCGCGAGGAGCGCCGCGAGGGCGTGAAGCTCCTGCTGCAGGGCCTCGCGGAGCGCCGCATCGGCCGCCGTGACCAGGCGAACCAGTGGATCTGGGACCTCGCGGACATGACCCGCGACGTCCACGAGGAGTACGCGGTGCAGCGCTGGCCGGAGACGAAGCGGCTGCTCGGGCTGCTCGTGAACTCGAGCGGCGGGGCTCATGCGCGGAACGCGCGGCGCCTCGTGCACGCCTCCCGCAAGCAGGACCGGCGCCTGAGTGCCGCGATCCTCGCCGCGGCGGTGGCGCACACGCCCGAGGCGATGGAGGTCGTCCGGGGGGCTCGCACCCGCATGGCCCGCAAGCCGAGCTCGCTCTCCCGCGAGCTGCTCCGGAACTTCCCCAAGGGCCGTGGCGGGCGCCGCAACCGGCGCCGGAAGGGCAAGAACGGCAACGGGCAGCCCGGCGCGCCCGGCCTGAACGTCCGCGACGAGGCGACCGTCCTCGCCGCGCAGGAGCGGGAGGCCGTGCAGCGCGAGGAGCGCCGCGAGGGCGTGAAGCTCCTGCTGCAGGGCCTCGC
>JAOPZO010000437.1 GCA_025964065.1 Solirubrobacterales bacterium
CCCGGGCGGGTGGAGGTGCTCCACGCGCAGCAGGCCGCGGAGCACCTGCGGGAGATGCCGCGCGCCCGTCGCGCGCGCGAGGCCGGGGAGCTGGGGCAGCGCGCGGTGCGGCGGCTGCGGGAGGACGCCGGGCTCGAGGACGAGCGCGGTGCAGGTCATCGCCGGCGCGACGAGCACCGTCCCGTGCCCGGCGGCCAGGGCGACGGTCAGGTGCGCGAACGCGAGCCGCCGCTCCTGCGACCCGCCCGTGGTCCAGCGCCAGAACGGCTCGTCGGCGAACGCCCGGGCGAGCAGCGCGGCGACGTCCTCGTGCTCGCGTGGGGTGGCCGACCGCACCGGCCTAGCCTGCCAGACGCGGCGAACCCCCTGGTGTCGCTTCCTCCCTTCGCGCCATCCGGGAGCTCCCGGATGCGCCACGGTCAGAGCACGGTGCTCCCGGGCGCGAGGGGGGCCGCGGCCCATGCCGGGGCCACTACGGTCGAGGGATGAGCCCCTTCGACGACCCGGCCACCCTCGAGCGCTTCGCCCGGCTCGCGGTCGGCTTCGCGGCCAACGTGCAGCCCGGGCAGCTCGTCCAGGTCAAGACGGAGATCGGCAAGGAGGCCGTGACCCGCGCGATCGCCACGGAGGCCTATCGCGCCGGCGCGAAGTTCGTCGACGTCGAGTGGTTCGACCTGCACGTGAAGCGTGCCCGCCTCGAGTACGCCGCGGAGGACACGCTCGACTGGGTCCCGGAGTGGATGGGCGCGAAGCTCATGGCGCTCTCGGACGCGCGCGCGGCGCGGATCGCGCTGAGCGGGCCCGTCGCGCCCCACCTCCTCGACGGCATCGACCCGGCGCGCTCGGGGAAGGACCAGCTCCCGGCGCTCAAGGAGACCGGGCCCGTGGTGAACGCGCGCACGACGAACTGGACGATCCTCCCGTGCCCCACCCGCCCGTGGGCCGAGGAGGTCCACCCGGACCTCTCGCCCGACGAGGCGTGGACGCGCCTCGGGGAGCAGCTCCTGCACGTCTGCCGCCTCGACGAGGAGGACCCCGTCGCCGCCTGGAAGAGGCGCGCGGCCGTGCTCGTCGGCGCCGCCGCCCGCGTGCGCGACCGCCGCTTCGACGCCATCCGCTTCCGCGGCGAGGGCACCGACCTGCGCGTCGGGCTGCTGCCGAGCTCGGAGTGGATCGCCGCGCAGTTCGAGACCATCGACGGCATCGCCCACATGCCGAACCTCCCGAGCGAGGAGGTCTTCTGCTCGCCGGACCCCGAGCGCGTCGACGGCGTCGTCCGCGCCACGAAGCCGCTCGTGCTCGGCGGGAACGTCATCCGCGGGCTCGAGGTGGAGTTCCGGGACGGCGTCGCGGTGCGCATCGACGCCGAGCAGGGCGCGGAGGTCCTGCGGGGCTACGCGGCGAAGGACCCGGGCGCCGCGCGGCTCGGCGAGGTCGCGCTCGTGGACGGCGACGGCCGCATCGGCAAGCTCGACACCGTCTTCTTCGACACGCTGCTCGACGAGAACGCGGCGAGCCACATCGCGCTCGGCAACGCCTACTCCTTCGGGGCGGGCGAGGCGGACCAGGAGCGGCTGAACCGCTCCGCGATCCACGTCGACTTCATGATCGGCTCGGACGCGATGGAGGTCGACGGCCTGGACGCGGCGGGCGAGGCGACCCCGGTCCTGCGCGGCGGTGCGTGGCAGCTCTAGGCGCTCCCACGCGCTAGCATCGAGCGCCGCAGGATCCCAGGAGAGGTGCCAGAGCGGCTGAATGGGCACGACTGGAAATCGTGTGTGCGTTTGCGCGTACCGAGGGTTCGAATCCCTCTCTCTCCGCTGCAGGTGGCGACGGCTAGGTGCCGCCGTCGAGCGCCACGACGATGTGGCGCCGGGAGACGAGCAGGAACGGGTGCTGCTCGACCCCGCCCGAGCCGTCGAGCCGCCGGAGCTCCACCTCGGTGAGCGAGATGAAGTCGCGCTCGCCGGCGTTCAAGAGGTCCGACACGCGGGAGCGGTAGCCGTCGCGCGCGAGGGTCAGGAGCCCCGAGATCCGGTGGCGCTCCGTCTCGAGGACGACGCGTTCGGTGCGGTGCTGTCCCCGGTCCATGGGCTCATCCTGCCCGATGCGCTGCGCCGTGTTCCCCACGACGGGTGGTTCGCACACCCGCCTGGACGGGCATACGAGTCGCTCCACTCCCCGGAAGAAGGAGCAACGCGTGTCCCAGCGCCTCCGCATCGGGACGGTCCTCACGACCGTCGCCGCCGCCCTGACCCTCGCCGGGCCGGCCTCGGCGCAGTTCGCCCCGGCGGCCACCGCGCCCGTGCACCCCGGGGTCATGACCTACACGGAGGGCGCGCAGTGCACGGCGAACTTCGTCTTCACGGACGCCGCCGCCGTCTACATCGGCCAGGCCGCCCACTGCTCGGGCACGGGCCAGGCCACGGAGACGAACGGCTGCGACGCCGCGTCGCTCCCGCTCGGCACCCGCGTCGAGGTCCGCGGGGCGAGCCGGCCCGGCACCCTCGTCTACAACTCCTGGATCGAGATGCAGGAGAACGGCGAGGCCGATCCGGACACCTGCCGGTACAACGACTTCGCCCTCGTGAGGCTCGACCCGGCCGACGACTACGAGCGGACGAACCCCTCCGTCCCGTTCTGGGGCGGCCCGACGGGGACGAGCACCACGGGCACGGCGCTCGGCGCGAAGGTCCTCTCCTACGGCAACTCGTCGCTGCGCCAGGGCGTCACGCAGCTCTCCCCGAAGGAGGGCAGCTCGGTCGGCACGGAGGCGGGGGGCTGGAACCACCCCGTGTACACGCTGACCCCCGGCGTCCCCGGGGACTCCGGCAGCGCGTTCCTCGACCGCCAGGGCCGTGCGCTCGGCGTGCTCAGCACGCTGGCGCTGGCGCCGCTGCCGCTCTCCAACGGGGTGAGCGACCTCGATCGGGCCGTGCGCTACATGGAGGCGAACACCGCCTTCGACGTCACGCTCGCGCAGGGCACGCAGCCCTTCCGCGGCGGCCTGCTGCCGTAGGGGCGGCCGGATCCCGGGCGCCCAGGCGCGCCCGGGGCCGTCGTCCCCCCGACCAAAGAGGTGCAGAACGGTGCGCGATGGGCGATGATGCCGCGCAAGCAACAGGGTCGGGGGCTCCCGTCAGTGACGACGGACGCGTTTCTTGAAACACGAGGGGAAGGCGCTGCACGCCTCGCCGCGGAGATCGCGGAGGCGGAGCGGCAGGAGCGGGAACGCCTCGCCGAGGCGTTGCACGACGATGCCCTGCAGCGCCTCATGGTCGTGCGGCAGGACCTCGCGGAAGCCGGTGAAGGCGGCGGGGACCCCGCGATGCTGCGCTCCGTCCGGCGCCAGCTCGACGAGCTCACCGAGTCCCTTCGCGCGGTCACGAAGGCGATGCACGAGGACACGCTGGCGTCCATGCCGCTCGGCGCCGCGCTCGAGCGCCTCGCCGAGGACGGCGCGCGCCGCGGGCGCCTCACCGTCCACACGCACGTCGAGGCCGCCGCGACGGGCGACCACGACCCGTTCGTCCTCGGGGTCGCCCGCGAGCTGCTCATGAACGTCGTGAAGCACGCGCGCGCCTCCGCCGTCGAGATCACCGTCACCATGGAGCGGGACGCCGTCGTCATCCGGGTCGCCGACGACGGCCGCGGGATGAGCCATGACGACGTCGAGCGCGCGAGCCACGCCGGCCACATGGGTCATGCGCGGCTGCGCCGCCGGCTCACCGCGATCGGTGGCGCGGTCGACATCGAGTCCGCGCCGCTCAGCGGCACGACCGTCACCTGCATCCTGCCGCTCGAGAACCTGCAGGCGCAGCGCACGCTCGAGGACGCGCTGCGCCGCGAGCGCCGCTGGTCCGCCGCGCTCGTCGCCGCGATGCAGGACGGCTTCGTCGTCTTCCGCGACGGCGCCGCGGTGCAGGTCAACGACCGCCTCTGCGCGATGACGGGCTTCAGCCACGAGGAGCTCGTCGGCGCCTCCGCCGGCGTGGCGCCGTTCTGGCCGCCGGACCAGCGCGACCAGTTCGACGCGCTCGTGCGCGACGCGCGCCTCGCGGGCGGGACCGAGCGCCAGTCCATGGTCCTGCGCCGGGACGGCTCGCGCTTCCCCGCGCTCATCGCCGCCCGGGCGATGCACGACGACCAGGGCGGCTATGCCGGGATGCTCGTGACGGTGAAGGACATCACCGCGCTCGAGCTCGCCGCGGAGCGCCGCCGCCTCGAGCTGGAGCTGAGCGCCGTCGTCGCGACGACGAACCGTCTGCGCGGGCTCCTGGAGGCCGCACGCGCGGTCGTCGACGAGGAGGGCCTCGACGCGCTCCTCCGCGAGATCGCCCGGACGATCTCCGAGGACCTCGGGTGGGCCGTCGTCATCAACCTCTACCGCCCCGCGTGGGACGACTTCGTCGTCGCGACGGGGCACGGGGTCGCTCCCGAGGGCTGGATGGTGCTCGAGGGCGCGACGTACGAGTGGGCGGAGTGGACGCCACTGCTCGACGACCGGTACGAGCGCCGCGGCGCGTACCTCGTGCCGGCCGGGGAGCCGAAGGGCGAGCGGCCCGGCACGGTCTCCTGGTCGCCGCCGGCCGGCCCGACCCCCGAGGGGCTGGACGCGTGGCACACCGACGACGACCTCCTCATCCCGTTCCGCCACACCCACGGCCACTTCCTCGGGATCCTCTCGCTCGACGCGCCGAAGTCCGGGCGCCGCCCCTCGGACGCCGAGCTCGACGTGCTCGTCGCGATCGCCGCCCATGCGGCCCTCGCGGTGCAGCACGCGCAGACCGCGATCCAGACCGCGCGCCACGCCGCCGCGCTCGACCGGCTCCTGCACGTCTCCTCCAGGATCGCCGCGACGCGCGAGATCGGCCCCATGCTCGAGACCGTCGCCCAGGCGATCTCGGACGCGCTGGGCTTCGACCGGGTGCTCGTGGAGGTCGGGGACGCCGCGGGTGCACTGCGCCCGCGGGCGAGCCGCGACGCCGCGGCGCTCTCTCTCGCGGTCGGCGACCTCGCGCCCCTGGCGCCCGGCGCACTGGCGCCGCTCCTCGACCCGGGGTTCCACATCGAGGGCTGCTACCTCCTGAGTCGCGACGAGGCGCTCGACCGCGTGCCCGCGCCGCGCGCCGCGCTGCTGGGCTCGCGCAGGAACGGGCGGGGCTGGCGGGCCTGGGACGACCACATGATCCTCGTGCCGCTGCACGGGATGGAGGGCGAGGTGGTCGGCGTGATCTGGGTGGACGACCCGATCGACCGTCTGCTCCCGGGCAACGACCGGCTCCAGGCGCTTCACGCGTTCGCGAACCAGGCGACCGCCGCGATGATCGCGGCGGACCGGTACGAGCGCCTCGCCACGGTCTCCGACGGCGACCCGCTCACCCAGCTCGGCAACCGCCGCGCGTTCCTGCGTGAGCTCGAGCGCGAGGTCGCCCGCACCTCGCGGGAGGGCGGCTCCTCCGTCCTCGTGCTCGCGGACGCGTCGAACTGCATGGCCCTGCAGGAGGGCGGCGACCCGCTCCGCCTCGCGGGCCGCCGCCCGGACCTGCGCGAGCTCGCCGCGGCCTTCGAGGACGAGCTGCGCCGCCAGGACCGCGCGTTCCGGATCGACGGCTCGCTGTTCGGGATGATCCTCACGGGCGGCCAGCGCCCGCCCGAGACGACCGCCGTCACCCTGCGCATCGCCGCGCGGCTCAGCGCGCTCGGCGCCCGCGACGGCGTCCGGATCCACTTCGGGACCGCCACCCTCGGCCCGGTCCCCGAGCGCCCCGACGTGGTGTTCCACCGCGCCGCCCTGAGCCTCCTCGAGGCCCGGCGCACGGGCACGACGCTCCTCGGCGTCTCCGCCTAGGTGCGGCGCCCCTTGGCCCGGTAGCGTCCGCCTCGTCGTGGCCATCGAGTTCACCCCCGTCCGGACCCGCCGCACGTTCGAGGAGGCCGTGGAGCAGATCGCCGAGCGCATCTCGCTCGGGGAGCTCGGGCCGGGCGATCAGCTGCCGTCGGAGCGCGCGCTCGCGCACCAGATGGAGATCTCGCGCCCCACGATCCGGGAGGCGCTCAAGGTCCTGTGCGACTCCGGGGTCGTCGAGGTCCGTCCGGGCTCCGGGGGCGGCGCGTTCGTCACGAGCGAGTTCGTCCCGCGCGAGGTGCTGCGCCGCGCCGCCGTGCGCATCGGCGAGGTCGGCGGGGTGCTCGAGGCGCGCCGCCTGCTCGAGCCGCGGGTCGCGCAGCTCGCCGCGCTCCACGGCCGCGAGGCGGACTTCTCCGCGATGCAGAAGACCATCGACCGCCAGGCGGCGATCGCCCACGCGCCCGAGCGCTTCTACGCGAACGAGGACCGCTTCCTCGCGCTCGACGTGCAGTTCCACCTCGGGATCGCGCGGGCGACGGGCAACCAGACCATCGTCGGCCTCGTGCGGTCCCTGCTGCGCCAGCTCGAGATCGCGCGCGACATGGCGCTCCACGTGCCGGCCTCCGTGGAGAAGTCGCTCGAGCTGCACCAGCAGACGCTCGACGCGATCCGCGCGGGCGACATGCGGCGCGTCGACGAGGTCATGGACGTCCACCTCGCGCAGCTCGAGGGGACCTGGGAGCAGGAGAGCGGCCGCTCGCTCGTGCGCACCGTGCCGGATTTCCTCAAGCCCGTCGCGGCACGCGGCCGCAGGCGCTGACGGCCTGTCAGCGGAGGTGACCGCTCCTGGTAAGGTCTGCTCACCAAAAGACCCCGGAGAGTTCACGTGATCACCGCCGCCCCCGCCGTTTCGCTCGACGACAAGTACCTCCTCCGCGAGGGCCGCATCTTCCTGTCCGGGGTGCAGGCGCTCGTGCGCGTGCCCTTCGACGTGCACCGCGCGGACGCTGCCGCGGGCCTCAACACCGGCACCTTCGTCTCGGGGTACCAGGGCTCGCCGCTCGGGACGCTCGACAAGGAGCTGCAGCGCAACGCGCGGCTCTGCGCGGAGCACGACCTCGTCCTGCAGCCCGCGGTGAACGAGGAGCTCGGGGCCACGGCGGTCTGGGGCTCCCAGCTCGTCCCGACGATCAAGGGGGCGCAGCGCGACGGGGTCGTGGGCTACTGGTACGGCAAGAACCCGGGCCTCGACCGCGCCGCGGACGCGATCCGCCACGCGAACATCTGCGGCGTCGGGCCCACGGGCGGCGCCGTCGCGCTCGTCGGCGACGACCCGTCCTGCAAGAGCTCGACGCTCCCGAGCGCGAGCGAGCCCATGCTCGCCTCGCTGCTCCTGCCGACGCTCTGGCCCGGGAACGTGCAGGAGGTCCTCGACCTGGGCCGCCACGCGGTCGCGCTCTCCCGCGCCTCGGGCCTGTGGACGGGCTTCAAGGTCGTCACGAACGTCGCCGACGCGGCGGGAACCGCGGAGGTCTCGCCGGACCGCGTCGTGCCGGTCATGCCCGAGCTCCTGCGCGGCGGCAAGCCCTACCGGCACAAGCCGAACCCGGTGATGCTCGCGCCCGACTCGCTCATCTCCGAGCGCAACCTCTTCGACGTGCGGCTCGAGATCGCGAAGGCGTACTCGCGCCTGAACGGCTTGAACCGCGTGACGGTCGACGGGCCGGGCGCCTGGCTCGGGATCGCTGCCTCGGGCAAGACGTACGCGGACCTCACGCAGGCGTTCGACGACCTCGGGCTCGACGACGCGCAGCTCCGCGCCGCGGGCGTCCGCGTGCTGAAGATCGGGATGCCCTGGCCCCTCGAGCAGCAGACCGTGCGCGAGTGGGGCGAGGGGCTCGAGGAGCTCCTCGTCGTCGAGGACAAGCTGCCCTTCCTCGAGACCGCGATCAAGGACGCCATGTACGGCGTCTTCGAGCCGCCGCGGGTCGTCGGCAAGCGCGACGAGGAGGGCCGGATGCTGCTCCCCGCCGAGGGCGAGCTCGACACGGACCTCATCGCCCGCGCGGTCGCCGGGCGCCTGCGCCTGCGCGGCATCCGGGTGGAGAGCGTCGTCGCGCGCATGGAGAAGCTCGAGCAGGCGCAGCGCGCGAAGCTCGTCCCGCTTCCCGTCGTCCGCACCCCGTTCTTCTGCTCGGGCTGCCCGCACAACTCCTCGACGGTCGCGGCCGACGACGCGCTCGTCGGCGCCGGGATCGGCTGCCACACGATGGTGCTGCTGAACCGCGAGGGCCACGGCACGATCACCGGCATCACGCAGATGGGCGGCGAGGGGGCGCAGTGGATCGGCATGTCGCCGTGGGTGGAGCAGGACCACTTCGTCCAGAACCTCGGGGACGGGACGTTCCACCACTCGGGCTCGCTCGCGGTCCGCGCGTCCGTGGCCGCAGGCACGAACGTCACCTACAAGCTGCTCGCGAACGGCACGGTCGCGATGACCGGCGCGCAGGCGATCGAGGGCGGCATGACCGTCCCCGAGCTCACCCACTGGTTCGCGCTCGAGGGGGTGAGCCGGATCGTCGTGACCACGGAGGACACCTCGCGCTACGACGGCGTCGAGCTCTCCCCGATCGCCTCGGTCCGCCCGCGCGAGCACATGCTCGCCGTCCAGGAGGAGCTCGCGAAGGTCGAGGGCACGACCGTGCTCCTCCACGACCAGGCGTGCGCGGCGGAGAACCGCCGTCTGCGCAAGCGCGGCAAGCTCGAGGAGCCCAAGCAGCGCGTCGTCATCAACGAGCGGGTCTGCGAGGGCTGCGGCGACTGCGGCGTGAAGAGCTCCTGCCTGAGCGTGCTGCCCCTCGAGACGGAGTTCGGGCGCAAGACCCAGATCCACCAGGCGTCGTGCAACAAGGACTTCTCCTGCCTCGAGGGCGACTGCCCCTCGTTCCTCACGGTGATCCCCGGGGCGAAGGCGAAGCACGTCACGCCGGCGCCGCCCGCGGACCTGCCGGAGCCCGAGGTCCTCGTGGACCCGCGAGACTTCACGCTGCGCATGATCGGCATCGGCGGCACGGGGGTCGTGACGGTCTCGCAGGTGCTCTCGATGGCGGCGCACCTGGAGGGCAAGCACTCCTGGGGCCTCGACCAGACCGGCCTCTCGCAGAAGGGCGGCCCGGTCGTCTCCGACGTGCGGCTCTCCACGGAGCCCATCCGCGGCTCGAACAAGGCGAGCGCCGCCCACGTCGACCTGTACCTCGGCTTCGACCTCCTCGGGGCCGCGAACCCGAAGAACCTGCAGACGGCGGACCCGGACCGCACGCTCGCGGTCGTCTCGACCGCTGCGGTCCCCACGGGCAGGATGGTCGTCGACACGTCCGTGCGCTTCCCCGCGCTGGCGGAGCCCGTCGCGGCGATCGAGGGGCAGACGCGAAGCGCGTTCTTCCTGGACGCGCAGGCGCTGAGCGAGCGGCTCTTCGACGACCACATGCCGGCGAACATGATCGCGATGGGCGCTGCGTTCCAGCGCGGCGCGCTGCCGGTGAGCGCCGCCTCGATGGAGGCCGCGATCCGCCTCAACGGCGCCGCGGTGGAGAAGAACCTCACCGCGTTCGCCTGGGGCCGCGCGTGCGTCGCGGCGCCCGACGCGGTCGCCGCGCTCACGCCGCCGCCGACGACCGTCGTCTCCACGGGGCCGTCGCCGGAGAGCCGGGCGCTCGTCGCGCGCGTCGGCGCTCCCGCGGGCTCCGAGCTCGAGCGCCTGTTGGAGCTGCGCGTGCCCGAGCTCGTGGCGTACCAGTCGGCCGCGTACGCCTCGCGGTACGTCGCGTTCGTCGCCGAGGTCCGCGGCCGGGCCGGGGACGGGCCGATCACGGAGGCCGTGGCGCGGATGCACTTCAAGCTCCTCGCGTACAAGGACGAGTACGAGGTCGCGCGCCTGCACCTCGACGCGGTCGAGAACGCGCGGATCCGGGCCGAGCACGGGGAGGACGCGGAGATCCGCTTCCACCTGCACCCGCCCCTGCTGCGCGCGCTCGGGATGGAGCAGAAGCTCGAGCTCGGCGAGTGGTTCGTGCCCGCGTTCCGCAGCCTGCGCCGCATGAAGCGCCTGCGCGGGACGAAGCTCGACCCGTTCGGCCGGGCCGAGGTCCGCCGCGTCGAGCGTGCCCTGCCCGGCGAGTACGAGGCGGCGATGCGCGGGGCGCTCGCGCACCTCGCGCCGGCCGTCGCGCCGCTCGTGGCCGAGCTCGCAGAGCTCCCGGACGTCATCCGGGGCTACGAGGACATCAAGCTCGCGAACGTCGCGCGCTGGCGCGCCGAGACCGCGGCGCTGGCCGCCCGGATCGCGGAGGGCGCGGCGCCTGCGGCGCCCGCGTCGTTCGTGCTGCCGTTCACGCCGGTGCGCTGAGCGGGCGGGTCAAGCGCCGCGCCCCGGATGCCGATGGATGGAGGTGGACATCTCCTCGCGACGTTCCCCCCTGCTCGCGCTCCTGGTCCTGGCGCTCCTCGCGCTCGTCGTCCCGCACGCCCACGCCGCCGCCGAGCAGCCGCCCATCGATCCCGGCAAGCTCGCCAAGGGCGCGAAGCGCATGATGTTCAAGTTCGGCCCGATCCACATCACCCCGGGCCAGAACACGATCGAGATCAAGCCGAACTTCGAGCGCCCGAAGGTCCCGGGCTACATCACGCGCTTCAAGCCCGACCTCATCCGCGCGGACGGCACCACGCCGCGGGTCGACATCCTGCACCTGCACCACGGCGTCTGGCTCATCGACGGCAAGCCGACGTTCGCGGCGGGTGAGGAGAAGTCCATCGTCTCCTCGCCGCCCGGCTTCGGGCTGAAGTACACGCCGAAGCAGGCGTGGGCGATGAACTACATGGTCCACAACCTCATCACCTCGCCCGACACGGTCTACCTGACCTACGAGATCGACTTCATCCCGATGGGGAGGCCCGAGGCGAAGCGCATCACGCCCGTCACGACCCAGTGGCTCGACGCGGAGGGCGGGAAGGCCTACCCCGTCTTCGACGCCAAGCGCGAGCAGGCGAACGCGAGGGGCCGCATGACCTACCCCGACGACGTCCCGGACGCCTACGCGGGCGGCCCGCCGCGCAACGAGTGGACCGCGGACCGCGACCTCACGATCGTGCAGACCGTCGGCCACCTGCACCCGGGTGGCCTCGAGACGTTCCTCACCGCCCGCCGCGGCAACCGGACCGTCCGCCTCTTCAGCTCCAAGGCGCACTACTGGGAGCCTGCCGGCGCGGTCTCCTGGGACGCCGCGATGACCGCGACGCCGCGCACCTGGAAGGTCGCGATCAGGCAGGGCGACGTCCTCGCGGTGCACGGCACCTACGACGTCTCCAGGGCCTCCTGGTACGAGTCGATGGCGATCATGCCGCTCGCGGTGACCGCGAAGCCCGCGGGCGGCCTCGATCCGTTCGTCGCCTCGACGGACCGGCCCGGCGTGATCACCCACGGCCACCTGCCCGAGAACGACGTGCACGGCGGCGGCCCGCCGACCCTGCCCGACATGACGAAGGTCCTCGACGGCCCCGTCTCGGACACGCGCGTGACGATCAGCTCGTTCGTCTACGGCCAGGGCTCGATGTCCCTGTCCGGGATGCCGGGCCGCCCGCCCGTCGTGCGGAAGGGGACGAGCGTGAAGTTCTTCAACGCCGACGCGAGGAAGAGCCGGAACATCTTCCACACGATCACCGCGTGCAAGTCGCCCTGCAACAAGACGACGGGCATCGCGTACCCGCTCGCCGACGGGCCCGTCGACTTCGACTCGGGGGAGCTCGGCTTCGGCCCGCGGAACTTCACCGCCGCCGCGAACGTCGCCGAGTGGGACACCCCGAAGGACCTCCCGAGCGGCACCTACACGTACTTCTGCCGGGTCCACCCGTTCATGCGCGGGGCGTTCCGGGTCAAGGACTGACGGCCCGGAGCGCCGCGAGCACGGCGGCGACCGCGGGCCGCGCGGCCGCGCCCTCGCGGGTGATCGCATGGACCTCGCGGTGGGTGCCGCTTCCCGCGAGGGAGCGGACGGCGATCGTCGGGTCCCCGCGACGGAGCGCGAGCTCGGGCAGCAGCGTGACCGCGCCGGCCTGGCGGACCATCTCGAGCAGCACGACGACGTCCGTCGAGCGATGGCGGAGGTCCGGCTCGAAGCCGCCGCGCTCGCGGCAGGTGCGCAGGAGCATCGCGTGGTGGCCCGTGCCCGCGTCGGAGATCGCCCACGCGGCGTCGCGCAGGCGCTCGAGCGGCACGGTTCGGCGCGTGGCGAGCGGGTGGTCGGCGCGCAGGACGAGCAGGAGCTCCTCGCGCAGGAGCCGCTCGCGGTGCAGCCCCGCGAGGCGCGGGCGGGGCATGCCGTCGTACTCGTCGGCGAGCGCGACGTCCACCGCGCCGAGCCGGAGCGCCGGGAGCGCCGTCTCGACCTCGACCTCGGCGACCTCCACCCGCACGCCCGGCGCCTGGGTGGCGAGCCGCGCGAGCGCCGGCAGCGCCAGGCGCAGGACCGCCGACTGGAAGCCCGCGACCCGCACGGTCCCCGCGACCGTGCCGGACGCCGCGGCGAGCTCGGCCTCCGCCGCCTCGACCTGGGCGAGGAGCGCGTCGGCGTGGCGGACCAGGACGTGGGCGGCGTCGGTGAGCCGGACGCCGCGGCCCGCGGGCTCGAGGAGCTTCGTCCCCGCCTCGCGCTCGAGCGTCGCGAGCCCCTGGGACACGGCCGAGGGCGTGTAGTCGAGCGCGTGCGCGACGGCGCCGAGGGTGCCGCGGGCCTCGAGCTCACGGAGCATCCGGAGGCGCTGGAGGTCGAGCATCCGTGAAGCATCGCTGATCGGTGAGAGACAGGAACGGTCACTGGACGTTCACGTTCGGGGGCGGGACCATCTCGGGGTCGATGGGTCTCCTCCTCTGCCTCACCTCCGCCGCCAGCTTCGGCACCCTCGCGATCTTCGCGACGCTCGCCTACGACGACGGCGCGGGGCCCGTCGGGCTGCTCGCGGTCCGCTTCGTCGTGGCCGCCGTGCTGTTCTGGGCGGTCCTGCTGCTCCGGCGTCGCGCGGCGTTCGCGCGGGTCACCCGCCGGCAGGTCCTGGGGGCGCTCGCGCTCGGCGGCGTGGGCTACACGACGCAGTCCGCCCTCTTCTTCGCCGCGCTCGAGCGCCTCGATCCCGCGCCGCTCTCGCTCGTCCTCTACACCTACCCCGTGCTCGTGACGCTCGCGGCGATCGCGCTGCGACGCGAGCAGGCGAGCCCGCGGCGCGCGGCGGCGCTGCTCGCCGCGAGCGTCGGCGTGACGCTCGTGCTCCTCGGCGCCGGGAGCGGCGCCATCGACGGCGTGGGCGCCGCCATGGGCTTCGGCGCGGCCGTGACCTACACCGCGTACATCCTCGTGGCGGACGGGCCGCTCGCGGGGATCCCGCCGCTCGTGCTCTCCGCGCTCGTGTGCACGGGCGCGGCGGTCGTGTTCCTCGTCACGGGCGGGCTGGCGGGCGCGATCGACGTCGGGTCGGGCGCCGGGCCGGCGTGGCTCGTGCTCACGGGGCTCTTCAGCGTCTCGGCGATCCTCTGCTTCTTCGCGGGCCTCCGCCGCGTGGGGCCGTCGACGGCGTCGATCCTCTCGACGGCCGAGCCGCTCACCACGGTCGTGCTCGCGTTCGCGGTGCTCGGCGACGGGCTGGCGCTCGCGCAGCTCGCCGGCGGCGGGCTCGTGCTCGCGGCGGTGGTCGTCCTCGCGCGCGCCCCGCGCCCGCGGGTGCTGGGCGCCTGCCCCGCATAGGAGGACTTGAAGCGGCGCTGCGATGCTGGGCGCATGGAGAAGCGCACGCAGCAGAAGGAGGGCCTGCTCGTCGTCGCGGCGATGGTCGCGCTGATGTGGGTCCTCGAGGTCGTCGACGCGATCGTGAACCACCGCCTCGACCGCTACGGCATCGAGCCGCGCAGCGTCGACGGGCTCCCCGAGGTCGTCTCGGCGCCGTTCCTCCACCTGGGCTTCGACCACCTCGTCTCGAACACCGTGCCGTTCGCCGTGATGGGTGCCGCGATCGCGCTCGGCGGCGCGCTCCGCGTGCTGAGCGTCACCGCGATCGTCGGCCTGGTGAGCGGGGTCGGCGTCTGGCTCGTCGCGCCCGAGGGCACGACGACGCTCGGCGCGAGCGGGCTCGTCTTCGGCTACGCGACCTACCTCCTGTTCCGCGGCCTCTTCAACCGCAGCGCGCTCGAGATCGCGATCGGCGTGGTCGTCGGCGCGGTCTGGGGCACGGCGCTCCTCGGGGGCCTGCTCCCGCAGGACGGCATCTCGTGGCAGGCCCACGTCTTCGGCGCCGTCGGCGGGATCGCCGCCGCGCGGCTGCTCGCCCGGGACCGTCGCGGCGCCGCTTCCGGCGGAACCCTGGCGGGTCCGCGCCTTCCGGCCTGAGCGG
>JAOPZO010000004.1 GCA_025964065.1 Solirubrobacterales bacterium
GCCCCGCGGGGCCGTCGGCGGAAGAGCCCGAGCAGGCCGGGCCGCCTGCCGGCCGGGGGGAGGGGGGCCGTCGCCCGCGCGGGTGCTGCCACGGGCTCGGCCACCTCCTCCACCACGGCGGGGACAGGATCGGGGGCGGTGGCCTTCGCCGTCAGCGTGACCTTCGTGCCCCACCCGGACGCCTCGAGCTCCACCGTGCCGCGTACGCGGTCGCCCTCCCAGGCGACGGTGGTCTCGGGGTCCAGCCGGGTGATGCGGATGGGGCCGAGCTCCCCCAGGTGCCGGGTGAGGGCACCTGCGTCGGAGACCTCCGCCCACAACTCGGGCGGCGACTTCACGAGGGTGCGCTGAGCACGGGGGTCGGTCATCTGGCCGGGGGTTTCGCCGCCCAGGGGAGCGACTCCTGCCGTTACGGGCGCTGCAACCGCTCGTACAGTCCGGCGCCATGATCGCCCTCGTCACCTGCGCCGAGCTCCCGACGGGCCATCTCGAGGACGAGCTCGCCGAACGCCTCGGTGCCACCTGGGCGGTCTGGGACGACCCTCGGGTCGACTGGGCCGCGTTCGACCTCGTCGTCGTCCGCTCGACCTGGGACTACCAGCGCGACCTCCCCGCCTTCCTCGCGTGGGCGCAGGGGGTGCCGCGGCTCGTGAACCCCGCGAGCGTCCTCGCCTGGAACACGGACAAGCGCTACCTCGCCGAGGTCGCCGCGGCCGGGCTTCCCGTCGTCCCCACGACGTTCCTCGCGCCGGGCGATGCGCTTCCGGCGGAGCTCCCCGAGGAGCTCGTGCTGAAGCCGACGGTCTCCGCGGGCTCCCAGGACACGGGCCGCTTCCGCCCCGCGAGCGACCACGCGGCCGCCGCCGCGCTCCTCGCCACGATCCACGCGAGCGGCCGCACGGCGATGCTCCAACCCTTCCTCCCCTCGGTGGACACCCGCGGCGAGCGTGCGCTTCTCTACGCCGCGGGCACGTTCTCGCACGCGATCACGAAGAGCGCGATCCTCCGCCCGGGCGAGGTCGCCGCGCTCGACGTGGCCGAGGACCCGCCGATCACCCCGGCCGAGCCCGACCTCGCCGAACGCGTGCTCGCCGACCGCGTCATGGCCTGGCTGCTCGACCGCCTCGGCCCGCTCGCGTACGCGCGCATCGACCTGCTGGCAGGGCCCGGCGGCGCGCCCGTGGTGCTCGAGCTCGAGCTCGCCGAGCCATGCCTGTACCTCCCGTGCGCCGAGGGATCGGCGGCGCGGTTCGCGGCGGCGTTCGAAGCGCTCGCGCTCCCGAAGCGGTCCCACTCCGGCCCGACCTCCCCGAGATCCGCATGGGGAAGCCCCGACGGCGCGCAGTCCAGCTGTCCGCCGTCCTCGCCCTGAGCCTCGCGCCGGGCGCCGCCGCCGACGGACCCGGGGTCGGCACCCCGGGGGTCGTGACGCTCGGCAGCTCGCAGATCCCGGGTGACGCCGGCCGCTGGGCCGGCGACACGCCCGGAGCGGCTGCCCGCACCAGTCGACGGGCGGCTGCTGCGGCGAAGCGGGCGACGCCATGCGCACGCTCGTTTGACACCCCGTCGAAGGGGTACGGCGTTCCTGTCCAGGGTCAACGAGGGAAGGGCACGTGCGATGGCAGTGGAGACGCGGGACGGGCAGCGCGGCCAGAGCCCCACGCTGGACGCCATGCTCACGGAGGCCGCGCTCGGCTCCTCGGGCCCGCGCTGGCTCCCGGGGCAGGCCGGGGCCAAGGCCGCCCTCGGCCTCGCACGCCGCCCGCACCGCGTCGCGCGGCGGGCCGGGCTCTACGGCTGGGAGCTCGCCCGCATCGCGGCCGGCCGCTCCTCGTGCGCGCCCGCCAAGGGCGACCGCCGCTTCAAGGACGAGGCCTGGCAGGGCAACCCGGCGTTCAAGCGCCTCGCGCAGAGCTACGTCGCGACGGGCAGGTGGGTCGACGGGCTCGTGGACGACGCCGGGCTCGACTGGGCGGACGAGCAGCGCCTGCGCTTCACGACCTCCAACGTCCTCGACGCGCTCGCCCCGACGAACTTCCCGGCGACGAACCCGACCGTCCTGAAGACCTGGATCGACACGGGCGGGCGGAGCTTCGTGCGCGGCACGGGGAAGTTCGTCGCGGACATGCGCACCGCGCCGCGGGTGCCGACGATGGTGGACACCTCGAAGTTCGAGGTCGGCCGCGACCTGGCGACCACCCAGGGCTCCGTCGTCCTGCGCACCCCGGTCTTCGAGCTCCTGCAGTACGCGCCGCACACGGAGCAGGTGCGCGAGGTGCCGCTGCTCGTCGTGCCGCCGATGATCAACAAGTACTACGTCACCGACCTCGCGCCGAACCGCTCCATGGTCGAGCACGCGCTGCGCTCGCGGCAGCAGGTCTTCGCGATCTCGTGGCGCAACCCGGGCGCCGAGCAGGCCGACTGGACGCTCGACACGTACGTCACCGCGGTGCTCGAGGCGCTCGACGCCGCGGAGGCGGTCACGGGCTGCGACCAGGCGCACACGCTCGGCCTCTGCGCGGGCGGCATCGTCCTCTCGTGCGCGGTCGCGCACCTCGCCGCGCGCGGGGAGCAGGAGCGCATCGCCGGGATGACCCTCGGCGTCTGCGTCCTCGACAACGAGCGCGCCGGTGTCGTCTCCTCGTTCGCCGACCGCCGCGCCGCGGCGCTCGCGGTGGCCGAGTCCGCGCGCAAGGGCTACCTCAGCGGGCGCGCGCTCGCCGGCGTCTTCGCCTGGCTGCGGCCCACGGACCTCGTCTGGAACTACTGGGTGAACAACTACCTGCTCGGCAAGGACCCGCCGGCCTTCGACATCCTCTTCTGGAACGCCGACACGACGAACATGCCGGCCGGGCTGCACCGCGACTTCGTCGAGATGTCGCTCGACAACACGCTCACCCGGCCCGGGGCGCTCGAGGTGCTCGGCACCCCCGTCGACCTCGGGGCGATCACGGTCGACTCCTACGTCGTGGCGGGCATCGCCGACCACATCTCGGCCTGGCAGAACTGCTACCGCTCGACGCAGCTGCTCGGCGGGAACTCGAAGTTCGTCCTGTCCACGAGCGGACACATCGCCGCGCTCGTGAACCCGCCCGGGAACGAGAAGGCGAGCTTCCAGACCGCGGAGGAGCACCCGGCGGACCCGGAGGAGTGGCTCCGGAGCGCCAGCAAGCGGCGCGGCACGTGGTGGGAGGACTGGAGCGCCTGGCTCGGGGAGCGCTCGGGCGGCGAGGTCCCGGCGCCCGCCGCGCTCGGCGACACGGGCGACCACGTCCCGCTCGAGGACGCGCCCGGGACGTACGTGCACCAGAAGGTCTAGGCGGAGGTGCCCTACGCCCTGCGCCGCCCGCGGCTGCACTACGAGCGGACCGGGCGCGGCGAGCCGCTGCTCTGCATCACCGGCTTCACGATCTCCTCGGCGGTCTACGAGCCCGTGCTGCCCCTGTGGAGCCGCGAGTTCGACTGCATCACCTACGACAACCGCGGCTCGGGGCGCTCGGACGCGCCGCTGCGGACGACCTCGATGGCCGAGCTCGCCGCGGACGCCGCGCGGCTGCTCGACGCGCTCGGGGTGGCGAGCGCGCACGTGTTCGGGATCTCGATGGGCGGCATGATCGCCCAGGAGCTCGCGCTCCGGTTCCCCGAGAAGGTCCGTGGGCTCGTGCTCGCGGGGACGACCCCGGGCGGGCCGCGGGCCGTGCGCCCGGCGCTCGCGGAGCTCGCCGCGGTCGGCGTGAACCTCGCCTCGACGTACCGTGAGCCGGGCCGTCCGTGGCTCGCGCCGCTCCTGTTCTCCGAGCGCTTCCGGGCCGAGCAGCCGGCGCGCGTCGCGGAGCTCCTCGAGTCCTTCGCGGCGCACGGCCCGACGCCGTGGGGCGCGAACGCGCACTGGTGGGCGACGGTCTACCACGACACGGGCGCGCGGCTGGTGCAGGTGCAGGCGCCGACGCTCGTGCTCCACGGCGGGGAGGACACGTTCGCGCCGCTGGCCAACGCGCGCTTCATGGCCTCGCGCATCCCGCGGGCCGAGCTCGCGGTGGTGCCGGGCACGGGCCACGCGTTCCTGCTCGAGGCGCCCGGAGAGACCCTTGCGCTCATGAAGGACTTCCTCGAGCGGCACGGGCCGATCGCCCCGGGGCGCCCGCGCACCGGCCTGGCCGCGCGCGCCGAGCCCCTCACCCGCGCGTTCGGCCTCCCCATCGGCGCGCTGCGCACGGGCGGCTCGCTCGCGGCGCTCGCCGCCTCCCCCTTCCGATCCAAGAGGAGCTGACCCATGTGGCGCCTGACCGACGAGCAGCGCGAGCTGCGCGACACCATCCGGACCTTCGCCCAGCAGGTCGTGCGCCCGGCGATGCTCGACGTCGACGAGCGCTCGGACTATCCGCACGCCCTCCACGAGGCGCTGGCGGCGGAGGGGCTCCTGGCGCTCGCGGTGCCGTCGGAGTACGGCGGCCGCGGGGCGACGAACGTCGCGTTCTGCTCGTTCGTCGAGGAGCTCGCGCGCGTGAGCGCGACGGCGTCCCTCATGGCGGCGTACGTGAAGCTCACGACGCTCCCGATCGTCCTGGCGGGCAGCGAGGAGCAGAAGCGCCGCTTCCTGCCCGGGCTCGCGAACGGGGAGCAGCTCGGCTCCTACGCGATCTCGGAGCCCGCGGTCGGCTCGGATCCGGCGGCGCTGCAGACCACGGCGGAGAAGCGCGGGGACACCTGGGTGCTCAACGGGACGAAGCGCTTCATCGGGAACGCCGGGCTCTCCGACCTCTACGTCGTGTTCGCGCGGACGGGTGCGGAGGACAGCAGGGGCGTGAGCTGCTTCGTCGTGCCCGGGGACGCGAACGGGCTCGAGGTCGAGGTGCTGCCGACGATGGGCATGCCGGGCTGGCGGCTCGGGGCGCCGACCCTCACCGACGTCGAGGTGCCGGCGGCGAACCTCCTCGGGGCGGAGGGCGACGGCTTCAAGATCGCGATGCAGACGTTCGACGCCTCGCGCCCGACGGTCGCCTCGCAGGCCGTCGGGCTCGCGCAGGGCGCGATCGACCTGGCGTTGGACTACGCGCGGCGGCGGGAGACGTTCGGCAAGCCGCTCATCGAGCACGAGGGCGTGCAGTTCAAGCTCGCCGGGCTCGAGGCGCGCGTCGCGGCGGCGCGGGCGCTCGCGTTCCAGGCGGCGACGTGCGTCGACGAGCAGGACCCACGGATGACGAAGCTCT
>JAOPZO010000020.1 GCA_025964065.1 Solirubrobacterales bacterium
CGTGCGGGTCGCCCGCGGGGCGGCGGCACGGCTCCCCCTCCGCGTCGACCTGCGCGGCAGCCGCCGGGCGAGCGTCCCGGTGACCCTGCTGGTCCGGCTGGCCGACGGCAGGACGCGCCGCGTCGAGCGCACGTTCCGGACGTGCGCGAGCCGCGGGAGGTGAGACGGGGCCCGCTCGACCGACCGACCAGTCAATCAGTACGCTCTCGCGCGTGAACGAGCACCTTGGGATCGCCGGGAGCGGCGCCATCGCCTGTGGCCTCGCGGCCACCGCGGCACGACACGGGGACGTCCTGCTCTGGGCACGTTCGGCGGCCTCGGCGGAGCGCGCCCGCGCGACCGTCGACAAGGTCGTCGGCCGCTTCAAGGACGACGTCGACCCCGCGCGGGTGACGGTCGTCACCGCGCTCGAGGACCTCGCGCCGGCCACCGTGCTGGTCGAGGCGATCAGCGAGGACCACGGCATGAAGGTCGAGCTGCTGCAGAAGCTCGCCGCCGTCGCCGGCCCCGACGCGCTCCTGGCCACCACGACCTCGTCCCTGAGCGTCGAGGGCCTGGCTCGCGACACGGGCGACGGCATCGCCGAGCGCTTCGTCGGTCTCCACGTGTTCAACCCGGTCCCCGCGATGGAGCTCGTCGAGCTCGTCTTCCCGGCCGCTGCCGGTCCCGCCGCCCGCGACCGCGCCCGCGCGCTCTGCGAGGCGCTCGGCAAGACCGCCGTCGAGGTCCCGGACACCCCGGGCTTCGTCGTCAACCGCCTGCTCTTTCCCTACCTCTTCGACGCCGTCCGCTTCCTGGACAGCTCGGGGATGGAGGCGAAGGACGTCGACCGCTGCATGGTCCTCGGGACCGGGCAGCCGATGGGGCCCCTCGCGCTCCTCGACTTCGTCGGGCTGGACGTCTCCACCGCCATCGCCGAGGAGATCGGCGTCGAGGTCCCGGAGCGCGTCCGCACCCTCGTCGCCGACGGGGCGCTCGGCCGCAAGACGAAGCGCGGCCTGCTCACCTACGGGTGAGCGTCGCCCAGCCCGTCGGCCTCGGGCGCACCGCGTGGGCGGCGCTCCGTGACGGGCTGCTCGAGCCGGCGCGCGCGACGGCCGCGCCGGAGGCGATGGTCCCGCTCGCCCGGCTCTCCGCCGCGTGGGCGGCACCGCTCGAGGAGGGCGACCGCGTGACGGTCTTCCTCACCCCCGAGGACGCGGCGACGCTCGCGGCGCTCCTCGACGGGCACCCCGAGCTCGCCGCGCTGCTCGGCTAGCACGGGCCGCGCCCCCGGGCGCGAGGCGGTGCACGTAGCCGTGGGAGAGGACGAAGCCCACAGGCAGGCGCCCCAGCCGACCGCCGCGTCGAATACCGTCCGGCGCCGCATGGAGTCCGTCACCGCCCCGAACACCCAGCTCGCCCCGATGTGGTCGGAGATCGGCGAGCTCCGCCGCGTGCTCGTCCACCGGCCCGGTCGCGAGCTCGAGCGCATCACCCCGCGAAACCGCTCCGAGCTGCTCTTCGACGACATCCTGTGGCTGGGTCGCGCTCAGGAGGAGCACGACGCCTTCACCGAGGTCCTCACGGACCGCGGCGTCCACGTGGAGGAGCTGCAGACGCTCCTCGGCGAGGCCCTGGACGTCCCGGCCGCGCGCGAGCAGGTGCTCCGCAGCACGCTCCGCGCCGCGACGCTCGGACCGCGCCTGGAGTACGAGGTCGGCGCCTGGCTCGAGTCGCTCCCCGGGAACGAGCTCGCCGCGTGGTGCATCGGCGGGGTCGCCTTCGCCGACCTGCCGTTCGCGAGCTCCTCCTTCACGGCGCACACCGCGGGGCTCGACGACCTCGTCATCCCGCCCCTCCCGAACTCCTACTACACGCGCGACCCCTCGACGTGGGTCGGGCCGGGCGTCGTCCTGAGCGCCATGGCGCACCGCGTCCGACGCCGTGAGGTCCTGCACCTCGAGATGATCTACCGGTACCACCCGCGCTTCCTCGCCTCGAGCCCCGGCGTCGACGAGACCGGGCCGCTGATCTTCGGCGAGGACCGGCCGGGCACGGCCGGGGTCGAGGGCGGCGACCTGCTCGCGCTGGCCCCGGGCGTGCTCGTCGCGGCCTGCGGCGGCCGCACGCGCTCCGGGACGGTCGAGGCGCTCGCCGCCGAGCTGTTCGCGGCCGGCGCGGCCACGGAGGTCCTCGCGGTCCAGCTCCCCGGCCGCGGAGGCGAGGTGCACCTCGACACGGTCTTCTCCCAGGTCGACCACGACGCGTTCGTGGTCTACGCCGACCTCGTCGAGCGCCTGCCGACCTACGCGCTGCGCCCCGGGCGCAACGGGCGCATCGACGTCGACCACGAGGAGCACCTCTTCTCCGCGGTCCAACGCGTGCTCGACGTGGACGGGCTGCGCCTCTACGACACGGGCGACGACGCGCTGAGCTCCGAGCGGGAGCAGTGGAGCGGCGGCTCGAACGTGCTCGCGCTCGCGCCGGGCGTGGTGGTCGCCTACGAGCGCAACGTGCGCTCGATCGCGCGGCTCCGCGAGGCCGGCGTCGAGGTGCTGCCCGTGCCGGGCTCCGAGCTCGGCCGCGGCCGCGGCGGCCCGCGGTGCATGTGCTGCCCGCTGGCCCGCGTCGCCCTCTGACGCCGTTCGTCGAATGTTGCGAGAACATTTAGTTGAGGTTGAGCCACGCGGCGCAGCATGCATGGTGCTCGAAGGCAGCTGAGCGAGTTGCACTCTCCTCCCGCAGCACCACGAAGGGCCCGCCGAGCGGCGGGCCCTTCGTGCGGTGCGGAGGGACCCACCCCGATCCCGCGACCTGGGCGCCCTGCCGTCCCACCGGCGACGGCGCCCGGAACCTCCAACGCAGGCGATCTGCAGAACTTGCGGTCTGCTGCGGCGCGGCGAGCGCCGGCGCGGCGCGCT
>JAOPZO010000021.1 GCA_025964065.1 Solirubrobacterales bacterium
CAGTGCCTACTGCAGGTCGAAGCGGTCGAGCTCCATGACCTTGACCCAGGCGGCGACGAAGTCCCGCACGAACTTCTCCTTCGCGTCGTCGGCCGAGTAGACCTCGACGATGCCGCGCAGGATCGAGTTCGAGCCGAAGACCAGGTCGGCCGCGGTCGCGGTGCGGACCACCTGCCCGGAGGCGTCGCGGCCCTCGTAGACGCCCTCGTCGGTCTCGGAGGTGCTCCACGTGATGCCGAGGTCGAGCAGGTTCTTGAAGAAGTCCTGCGACAGGACCCCGACGTTCTCGGTGAAGACGCCGTGCTGCACGCCGCCGGTGTTCGCGCCGAGCACGCGCATCCCCCCGATGAGGACGGTCATCTCCTTCGGGGTCATCTCGAGCATGTACGCGCGATCGACGAGCAGCGTCTCCGGGGAGACCTTCGGCCGAGGCGTCACCCAGTTGCGGAAGCCGTCCCCGCGCGGCTCGAGCCACCGGAGGCTCTCGGCGTCCGTCGTCTCCTGCGAGGCGTCGGTACGGCCGGGCGTGAACGGAACCGTGATCTGCACGCCGGCCTCCGCCGCGGCCTTCTCGACCGCCGCGCAGCCGCCGAGGACGATCGTGTCCGCGAGCGAGATCGGCTTGCCGAAGGCGGACCGGAGCTCGTCGAGCCTCGCGATCACCTCAGCGGTGCCGGCGTTGACCGCCCAGGACGCCTGCGGCTCCAGACGCAGGCGGGCGCCGTTCGCGCCACCGCGCTTGTCGGTGCTGCGGTACGACGCGGCCGCCGACCATGCCGTGTGCACGAGCTGCGACACCGTGAGGCCGGACGCGAGGATCTGCTCCTTCAGCTCGGCGACGTCGGACTCGGAGACCAGCTCGTGCTCGACGGGCGGCACGGGGTCCTGCCAGACCTCGGGCTGCGCCGGGACCCACGGGCCGACGTAGCGCGACTCCGGGCCCATGTCGCGGTGCAGCAGCTTGTACCAGGCCCTGCGGTAGGCGTCGGAGAACGCCTCGGGGTCGTCCCGGAACCGCTCGCCGATCTTGCGGAACTCCGGGTCCGCGCGAAGGGCCATGTCCGCCGTGGTCATCATCGGGCGGTGCATCACGCCCGGGCGGTGCGCGTCCGGCACCGTCGCGGAGGCGGGGTCCGTGGGCTGCCACTGCTTGGCGCCGGCCGGCGATTCGACCAGCTCCCACTCCCAGCCGAAGAGGGTGTCCCAGTAGCTGTTGTCCCACTGGGTGGGCGTCGGCGTCCAGGCCCCCTCGATGCCCGAGGTGATGGTGTGCTCGGCGTTCCCCTTGCCCTCAGGGTTGATCCAGCCGAGGCCGTTGCCGTGCACGGGGCAGCCTTCGGGCTCCGGGCCGAGCTTCGTGGCGTCGCCGGCGCCGTGGCTCTTGCCGAAGGTGTGGCCGCCGGCGACGAGCGCGACGGTCTCCTCGTCGTTCATGGACATGCGGCTGAAGGTCACGCGGATGTCGTGCCCCGATCCGACGGGGTCCGGCTGGCCCTTCGGGCCCTCCGGGTTCACGTAGATCAGGCCCATGGTGACGGCCCCGAGATCTCCCTCTTCGAGGTCGAGCGGATCGTCGTCGCTGTAGCGCTCGTCGCCCAGCCAGGTGTCCTCCGGCCCCCAGAAGACCTCCTCCGGCTGCCACACGTCCTCACGGCCGAAGGCGAAGCCGAAGGTCGGGAAGCCCATGTCCTCGTGCGCGACGTTGCCGGCCAGCACGATCAGGTCGGCCCAGGACAGCGAACGACCGTACTTCTGCTTGACCGGCAGCAGCAGGCGGCGCGCCTTGTCCAGGTTGGCGTTGACGGGCCAGCTGTTGAGCGGAGCGAAACGCTGCTCGCCCGAGCCCGCGCCGCCGCGGCCGTCGGCGACGCGGTAGGTGCCGGCGGCGTGCCAGGCCATGCGGATGAACAGCGGGCCGTAGTGGCCGAAGTCGGCCGGCCACCACTCCTGCGAGGTGCGCATCACGGACACGAGGTCGGCCTTGACCGCCTCGACGTCCAGAGCCTGGACGGCCGTCTTGTAGTCGAACTCCTCGCCCAGCGGGTCGGAGCTGGCCGCCGGGCGGTTCAGGATGCCCAGGTCGACCTGGTTCGGCCACCAGTCGCGGTTCGTGCGTGGCCGCTGATCGGTGTGCGCCGTCGGCGCGGCGATGACCGGGTTCTCGCTCTCGCTGTTGCTGGCGGTGGTGTCGGTGCCCTGCGGGCTGGCGCTGGCGTCCCGGGGCTTCGGGTCGTTCTGAGTCATGTCGTGCCTCTCTACTGGCGTGCGTCGTGGTGGGGAATGTCGCTGCTGGTCGCGCAATCGGGGCACTGCCCCCAGAAGGTGACCTCGGCTTCGTCGACCGTGAAGCCTGCGTCGTCGGACGGCGTCAAGCACGGCGTGTGACCCACCGCGCAGTCGACGTCGGCGATCGAGCCGCAGGAGCGGCAGACCACGTGGTGGTGGTTGTCGCCGATCCGCGCCTCGTAGCGGGCGACGGACCCCGCCGGTTGGATCCGGCGCAGCAGCCCCGCATCCGTGAGGGCGCGCAGCACGTCGTACACCGCTTGGTGCGAGACCGCACCCATGCCCTCCCGGGCGGCGCCGATGAGCGTCTCGGTATCGGCGTGCGGCCGGTCGTGCGCGGCAAGCAAGACCGCGACGCGGGGACGGGTCACCCGCAACGAGACGGAACGCAGCAGTTCCTCGGCGTCGGTGCGGGTCGTCACGACCTGGAGCCTACTTCCTTGACTCATTCAAGGGCGAGCCCCTGCAGCGGTCGGCATGCTGGCGTGCGGGGCGGCCGAGGCTCGCCCTCCGGCGCGCTCAGCGCCCGGGACGCCGCAGCGCGGCCTTGTCCAGCTCCACGAACAGCAGGTAGCTCACGGCCACGCCGGCGACGAGCGCCCACTCCCCGACCCCCAGCGCGCGCAGGCCGAGCAGCTCCCGCAGGGCGGGGACGGCGACGAGCAGGACCTGCAGCCCGCCGGTGACGGCGACCGCCAGGACCAGCGGCCGGTTGCTCAACGGCCCGAGGCGCAGGAGGGAGACGCCCTCGGCGCGCATCGCGAAGCCGCCCGCGAGCTCCGCGAACGCGATCGAGGAGAAGAGCACGGTCTGCCAGGCGTCGTTGCCCGCCCGCCAGAGCAGGAGGGCCGGGACGAGCACCAGAACGGTGAGCGCCACGCCGCGTACGAGGATCCGCAGGCCGCGGTCCGCGCCGAGCAGGCTCTCGCCGGTCGGCGTCGGCGGCCGCCGCATCACGTCCGGCTCGGGCGGCTCCGCGGCCAGCGCCATCGCCGGAAGCCCGTCCGTGACGAGGTTCAGCCACAGGATCTGGAGCGGCGCGAGCGGGATCGGCATCCCGAGGAAGGGCGCGAGGACCATCACGGCGACCTCCGCGACGTTCCCGCTCAGGATGTTCCGGATGAACTTCCGGATGTTGTCGAAGACGACGCGGCCCTCGCCGACGGCGGCGACGATCGTCTTGAAGTCGTCGTCGAGCAGCACCATGTCGGCGGCGTCCTTCGTGACGTCGGTGCCCGTGATGCCCATCGCCACGCCGATGTCCGCCTGCTTCAGCGCGGGCGCGTCGTTCACGCCGTCGCCCGTCATCGCCACCACCTGTCCCTGCCGTCGGAGCGCCTCGACGATGCGGAGCTTGTGCGCGGGCGAGACGCGCGCGTAGACCGACACCTCGCGGACGGTGCGCAGCAGGGCCTCGTCCCCGAGCGCCTCGAGCTCTGCCCCCGTCACGGCCCGCGCCCCCGCGGGCACGAGGCCCAGGTCGTGCCCGATCGCGAGGGCCGTGAGCGGGTGGTCGCCGGTGATCATCACCGTGCGGACGCCGGCCGTGCGACAGGTCGCGACCGCGGCGCGAACCTCCGGACGTGGCGGATCGACCATTCCCTGCAGGCCCAGGAACGTCATCCCCTGCTCGAGCCGCTCGTCCTGGGGCCGCTCCTCCCCCACCTCCCAGGACCGCGTCGCGACCCCGAGGACGCGCACGCCCCGAGCCGCGAGCGCATCGGCGGCCGTGCGGGCCCGGTGCCGCAGATCCTCGTCGAACGCCACGACCCGCCCGTGCACGCTCACCCGGTCACAGCCCGCGAGCACCCCGTCCACGGCGCCCTTGGTGAACGACACCGCGCCGCCGTCCTGCAGCAACGCGCCGAGCCCGTCGAACCCGTCACCGTGGGCGTGGACGGTCGTCATCCGCTTGCGCACCGCGTCGAACGGAAGCTCCGTGAGGCGCGGGAACGCCGCGCGCAGCTCGCCGGCGAGAAGCCCATGGCGCCGGGCGGCGACGAGGAGCGCGAGCTCCGTCGGGTCCCCGAGCAACGTCCCGTCCTCCGTGACCACGGTGTCGTTGCACAGCACGCCCCCGGCGAGCAGGAGCGCCAGCGTCGGCTCCTTCCGCAGCGGGCCGGGGTCGGGGCCGGACGGATCGACCTCGCGCCGGCCCCCGGCAACGTCGAGCACCACGACCGACATCGCGTTCTGGGTGAGCGTTCCCGTCTTGTCCGAGCAGATCGTCGTCACGGAGCCGAGCGTCTCCACCGCGTGGAGCCGCCGGATCAGCGCCCGGCGGGCGAGCATGCGCTGCGCGCCGAGCGCAAGCGTGATGGTGACGACCGCCGGGAGGCTCTCCGGCACCGCGGCCACCGCGACGCTCACCGCCGTGAGCAGCAGCGTGTCGAGCGGCTCGCCGCGCACGAGGCCCGTCGCGAGGACGACGAGGACGATCAGGCCCGCGAGGGCGGCGAGGCGCCGCACGAGCGTGTCGAGGCGCCGTTGCAGCGGCGTGCGCCCGGGGTCGGCGTCGCCGAGCAGTCCGGCGATGCCGCCGAGCTCGGTGTCCATCCCCGTCGCGGTGACGACGAGCACGCCGCGACCGGCGGTGGCGGTGGTGCCGGCGTAGACCATCGAGGCGCGCTCGGCGAGCGGCGCCGAGGCGGCCACGGGCTCGGTCTGCTTGTCGACCGGGGCGGACTCGCCCGTCAGCGCCGACTCGTCCACCCGCAGCGCGTGGGCCTCGAGCAGGCGCCCATCGGCCGGCACGTGCGCGCCGCTCTCGAGCACCGCCAGGTCGCCCGGGACGACCTCCCGCGCATCGACGAGCTCGACCGTTCCGTCCCGCAACAGTTTCGCCCGGGGCGTGCCCATGGCGCGCAGCGACGCCATCGCGCGCTCGGCGCGGTGCTCCTGACGGAAGCCGATCCAGGCGTTGAGGACGACGACCACGCCGATCACCGCGGCCTCGGCGGTCTTGCCGAGTCCGGCCGAGAGCACCCCCGCTCCCATGAGCAGCACGAGGATCGGCGAGGTGAGCTGCGCCCAGAGGATCCGCCACGGCCCGGCGTCGCCGCGGTCCTCGAGCTCGTTGGGCCCGGACGCGGCGAGCCGGAGCTGCGCGTCCCCCGCGCCCAGGCCCCGCGAGGGGTCGCTGTGCAGGTCGCGGACCACGGTGCCGGCCTCGGCGCTGCACGTCGAGGCGCCCGGGCTCACGCGAGCGTCGCGACGAGCACGGCCTTGATCGTGTGCAGGCGGTTCTCCGCCTGGTCGAAGACGATGCTCGCCGGGGAGCGGAAGACCTCGTCGGTGACTTCCAGGCCGCCGTGCATGCCGGTGGCCTCGGCCATCTCGGCGCCGACGGTGGTGCCGGCGTCGTGGAAGGCGGGGAGGCAGTGCATGAGCTTGACCCGCGGGTTGCCCGTCGCCGCCAGCAGCTCCGCGTTCACCTGGAAGGGCGCGAGGAGCGAGGCGCGCTCGGCCCAGACGCCCTTCGCCTCCCCCATGGAGACCCAGACGTCGGTGTGGACGGCGTCGACGCCGGCCACGGCGGTCGCGGGGTCGTCGGACAGCATGATCCGGGCACCCGAGGTGCGGGCGAGGGCCTGCGCCAGGTCGATGACGTCCTGCGGCGGCCGGAGCGCCTCGGGGGTGACGATGCGGACGTCCGCGCCCATGAGGGCGCCCATCACGAGCAGGGAGCGCCCCATGTTGAAGCGCCCGTCGCCGACGTAGGCGTAGCTCAGCGCGTCGTACGGCTTGCCCGTCCGTTCGTGCATCGTCAGGAAGTCCGCGAGCATCTGGGTCGGGTGCCACTCGTTCGTGAGCCCGTTGTAGACGGGCACGCCGGCGTGCCGCGCGAGCTGCTCCACGCGCTCCTGCCCCGAGCCGCGGTACTCGATCGCGTCGAACATCCGCCCGAGCACCTGCGCGGTGTCCTCGATGGACTCCTTGTGGCCCATCTGCGAACCCGCGGGGTCGAGGTAGGTGACGTGCGCGCCCTGGTCGAACGCCGCGACCTCGAAGGCGCACCGCGTCCGGGTCGAGCGCTTCTCGAAGATCAGCGCGATCTCCTTGCCCCCGAGCCGGGGCGCCTCGTTCCCCGCGTCCTTGGCGGTCTTGAGCGCGGCGGCGAGGCGCAGCAGGTACAGCATCTCGTCCCGGGTGAAGTCCGCCTCCTTGAGGAAGCTCCGGTTCCGCAGGTTGAACACCCCCTACGCCTCACGATCGATCGGGCAGGTCATGCAGTGCGAGCCGCCGCGGCCCCGGCCGAGCTCCGAGCCGTCGATCTCGATGACCTCGATGCCGGCCTTGCGCAGCCGCGTGTTCGTGTCGACGTTGCGCTCGTAGGCGACGACGACGCCGGGCTCCAGGCAGACGAGGTTGTTGCCGTCATCCCACTGCTCGCGGGCCATCCCCGACGCATCGCCCCCGGTGGGGATGACGCGGATGGCCTTGACGTCGAGCGCGTGCTCGAGCGCGTCGACGACCGTCCCGCGGAAGCGCTCCACCACCGGCAGCTCGCCGTCGTCCCCGGGCCGGAGGGTCCAGATGCGCACGTCGTCGTTGACGATCGTCGGGTACAGCGTCACGGCGTCGCGCGCGACCATCGTGATGACGGTGTCGAGGTGCATGTACGACCGCGACGGCGGCAGCTGCACCGCCAGCACGAGCGTGGCGGCGCCCGCCGCGAAGAGGTTGCGGGCGAGGATCCCCACGGACTGCGGGGTGGTCCGCTCGCCCATGCCCACCATGACCGCGCCGTTGCCGAGCGTCTCGACGTCGCCGCCCTCGATCGTGCACCGGCCCCAGTCCTGCTCGACCCCGCCGAACCAGACCGGGACGCCCTCCGCCGAGAACATCGGGTGGAAGCGGTAGATCGCCTCCATGATCGCCGTCTCGGGCCGGCGGGCCGGCTTCGTCATCGGGTTGAGGGTCACCCCGCCGTAGATCCACGAGGACGGATCGCGCTGGAAGAGGAAGTTCGGCAGCGGCGG
>JAOPZO010000022.1 GCA_025964065.1 Solirubrobacterales bacterium
GGACCGTGGTGGTGCGGAGCGTCCGGGAGGAGCGCCGGAGCGCCCTCGCCGTCGTCGCGTCGACGCGGAGCGCCACGCGCGCGGTGCAGGCGGCGCTGCAGGTCAGCGCGAAGCGCAGCCCGCGCGCCCGGAAGCTCGCGCGCCGCGTCCGGTCGCTCCGCAGCACGGCGCGGAAGCCCGTGGGCGTCGCGTCGGACCCACCGCCGGAGGACGTGGGCGGGAGGCCGGGGACGGGCGCGGGCGCCGGAGCATGGCCCGGACCGGCCGGGTCCGGGGGGCCGAGCACGCCGAGCTCCCAGAACGAGATCCCGAACGCGGTCGCGCGCGTGATCCCGCGCAGCCGCACCCACCGGGCCGAGCGCGGGGCGAAGGACGTGAGCCGCCGGCCGGGGGCGGGCTGCTCGACCTCCGCGGCGAGCTGCCACGCCTCCCCGTCGAGCGAGGTCTCGAGCGCGTACCGGGCGGCGAACGCCGTCTCCCAGTCGACGACGACCGCGTCCACGGCGCGCGGCGCGCCCAGGTCCACCTGCCAGGTCTGGCCGTCCTCCCCGAGCGCGGAGCTCCAGCGCGTGGCGGCGGAGCCGTCCACGGCCTTGTCCGGCGTCCGCGTGGCACCCGCGGTGCTCGAGGCGAGCGTGGGGCGGCCCGCGGCCTTGTCCTCCCCGTAGACCGCGGTGAGCGTCGTGTCCGCCCCCGGCACCCTCAGCGCGCGCTGGAGCGTGGAGCCGCCGTCGGCCCAGCCCCGGAAGCGGAACAGGAGGCCACCGCTCGCGAACGTGTCCGCGGCACTCAGCGTCGTCCGGAAGCCGACGCCGGCGCGGCGGTCCGCGGGCGTCGGCGAGGACTGGTCCGCGTAGCCCATCGGCGCGCCGGACGGGAGGGAGCGCAGGCCCAGCGCCACCGTGCGCGGGTGGACCTCGACGGTCCGCGACTCCACCCGGTTGCCCGCGCCGTCGGTCGCCACGAGCGTCACCTCGTAGTGCGAGTCGGCGTCGTGGTCGTCGTAGGGCGTGAAGCTCGTGGCCCCGCCCTCGGCGTCCGTGAGCGCGTGCGCGTGGGTGCCGTGGCGCAGCACGATCCGCCAGGTGAGCGCCCGGCCGGTCAGCGCGCCCTCCTCCTCGTCCGTGGCGCTGCCGCGCAGCTCCACGGGCTCGCCCGCCACGTACGCGGCGCCGTCCGCGGGGGCGGCCAGCACGGGCACGGGCGGCGCGTCACCGGGCCGCAGCCGCAGCTCCGCGCGGGCGCTCCCGCCCCGCCCGTCATCGACCCCGAGCACCACCGTCACGGGGCCGGTCCCGGGCGCGTACACGTGCTCGGCGCTCGCGCCGGTACCCGTGCTGCCGTCGCCGAAGTCCCAGCGGACCTGCAGCGCGTCCCCGTCGGGATCGCGGGACCCCGCCGAGGAGAAGCGGTACCCGCGGCCGGAGCTCCCGGGCAGGATCTCCGAGGATGCCACGGCGACCGGGGTGCGGTTGCCGTTCGTGCGGCGGACCGCGACGACGCTGCCGGTCGGTCCGCCGTCGCCGAAGAGCGTCCACACGAGGTTCCCGTCGCGGTCGAGCTGGAGGTCCGTGCCGCCCACCCAGCCCTCGGCGAACGGCAGCACGGTGCAGGGCGTCGTGGTGCACGCGCCGTTCGCGCCGAGGACGAGCCGCCGGACCTTCGCCTGGGCGTAGTCGCCGAAGAACTGCTGGCCGGCGTAGGCGCTCCCGTACGCCCCGCCCGCGGGGGCGGCCGGGCCACCGACGATCGCGGCGTCACGGCCCTCATGGCTGTAGGCGTGCAGGGGGCCCGTGGTGCCCCCTGCGGCGTAGAGCGCCTGGCAGCGGGCGTCCGCGTCGTAGCCCGGGGTGCGCAGGTCCCCCTCGAGGCACGGCCAGCCGAAGTTCCCGCCCGCCGTGCCCCGGTCGAGCTCCTCGCGCGAGCCCCAGCCCACGTCGCCCACGATCGGCACGCCGTCGCGGAGGTGGAAGCGGAACGGGTTGCGGAAGCCCTTGGCGTGGAGCTTCGTGCAGGCCTTCGTCAGGTCGGCCTCCGCCCGGCAGAAGGGATGGCCGGGAAGCCCGCGTCCCTGCGGGTCGACGTGCAGGAGCTTCCCCGCGAGCGAGCCCTCCTCCTGCGCGCGGAACGCGAGGTCGTCGACCTGGTTGTACGACGCGCTGTCCCCGAGCGCGAGCCAGAGCGTGCCGTCCCGCGGGTCGGGGACGACAGCGCCGACGGAGTGCGAGCGGCCGTCGGACGGCAGGCAGTCGTCGGCCGCTCGCGGGCACGGCTGCTCCCCGTCACGGCCGAGGATGACGATCGGCGCGGAGGCCCGCCCGTCGCTGCCGACCACGACGCTCTCCACCCGCGCCGTCGTGGGCCCGCCCTGGTCCGGGTTCAGCGGGTTGCGCTCGTACGTGTAGGCGTAGAAGAGCCGCCGCGTCGTCGCCCACGCGGGATCCACCGCCAGGCCGATCAGCCCGCGGTCCTGCACGTCGTTCACCCGGCTCGCGATGTCGAGCACGGGCTGCCGGCGCAGGGTCCCGTCCGGGCCCACCATCCGGATGCGGCCCGGCTTCTCGGCGACGAAGAAGGAGTCGTCGGGAGCGAACGCGACCTGGGTGGGCTGGGAGAGGCCCGCGGCGAGGACGACCTGGTCGAACCCCGCGGGAACCGTGACCTGCGCGTGCGCCGCGGGTGCCGCGGCGGTGAGGAGGGCCGCGAGCGCGAGGAGGAGGCGATGCGTGCGCATGCCCGGAAGGTGCCCGTCGCGACGAGCCGTCCCTGGGGGACTCGGGGGGGCGCCCGCGGGGTGGTTCCCTCCCCGCGGGCGGAGGCGGTTGCCTGCCTCAGCGCCCGGTGAGCACCACGGTCCGCGCGAGCGCCCGGC
>JAOPZO010000032.1 GCA_025964065.1 Solirubrobacterales bacterium
GTCGGCTGGGGCCCGATACCAGAGCTGGCGGACGCCAAAGCGGCCGCGCGCGCGCAGCAACCGGGGGCCGAGGCGGCGCTCCGAGCCGTCGCGCGCCAGCTTGCCGGCGATGTGGCGCCGTGAAGCCCGCGGTGCAGGGGCGTGGACCATGCCGCGTCTATCCTTCAGCCAGCGCTAAGGTTCCAGCCCCAATCGGAGCCTCTCCCGTCCCGCGGGAGATCACCAGGAGTCGAAACGTCAGTGCCTGATCGTCACAAGACCAAGAGCAAGTACACCGTCGACCGCCGGATCCCCGGCGCGTTCGAGGGCGAGACGGTCACCCGTCGGCGCTTCATGACGGCCTCGGCGCACACCGCGGGCGGCGTCGCCGCGATGGCGTTCGTGCTCCCCTCGGTCGCCTTCGCGCTCGGCCCGATCTTCGAGGAGCAGGAGCAGCCCTGGCAGGACGTCGGTGCCGTCGACGAGTTCGACACCGCGACCTACGTCCCCAAGACGATCACGATCGCCAAGGGCGTCGGCGAGGCCGGCAAGTCCACGGTCTACATGCGCAAGTTCGACCCGGCCGTCGACAAGGAGCCGAAGGACGAGTACAACGACTTCATCGCGCTCTCGACGCGGTGCATGCACCTCGGCTGCCCCGTCCGCTTCGTCCCCGCCGCCGAGCGCTTCATCTGCCCGTGCCACGGCGGCGTGTACAACTTCCGCGGGGAGGTCGACGGCGGTCCACCGGTCCGGCCGCTCGACCGCTTCTACACCCGCGTCCGCAACGGCCGCGTCGAGATCGGCCCGCGCTTCTCCGTCAACCGCGAGATCCAGCGGTTCTCCCCGCGCGATCCCGGTGAACCCCTCGACGGGGTGGGGCAGTACCTCTACCCGTCACGTCCTTCCATTCGGAAGCTCCCGAACACCTAGGCGACCTGACTGATGCCGAAGCTCAAGCTCCCCGCTCCGCCCATCCCGGCGAAGCTCAACCCGCGCCCCGCGCGTCCCGGCTCGACGAAGACGGGCCCGCTCGACGTCGCCGCCGAGGCGGGCATCTCCGCCGTCGACTGGGTCGACGAGCGGACGTCCATCTCGGGCGCCGCCCGCTGGATGATGTTCCGCAAGGTCCCCAAGGGGACCAACTGGTTCTACACCCTCGGATCCTCGACGATGTTCGCCTTCCTCTCGCAGGCGGTGACGGGCGTCTTCCTCGCGATGTACTACCGGCCCGACGCGGCGGGTGGCGCGTACGAGTCGATCCGGTACATCAACAACGAGGTCTTCCTCGGCGAGTTCGTGCACGGGATGCACAAGTGGGGCTCGTCCGTGATGGTGATCCTGGTCTTCCTGCACATGGCCAGGACGTTCTTCTTCGGCGCGTACAAGTACCCGCGCGAGCTGAACTGGGTCATCGGCGTCGCCCTGTTGATCCTCACGATGGCGATGTCCTTCACGGGCTACCTGCTGCCCTTCGACCAGCGGTCCTACTGGGCCACGATCGTCGGCGTGAACATCAACGGCACGGGCCCGCTCGTCGGCCCCTACCTGTCCGACTTCCTGCGGGCCGGCCCCGAGTTCGGTGCCACCACCCTGTCGCGGTTCTACGCGATCCACATGCTGCTGATCCCGGGCGCAATGGCCGCGCTCATCGGCGCGCACCTGTACATGGTCGCGAAGCTCGGAACCACGGCGCCGCCGTGGATCAAGGCCGACAGCCCGGTCAAGAAGGAGGAGAAGGCGTGAACCAGCGTGAGAAGGAGCGGTACCTCCGCGAGTACGCGCTGCTCAAGCAGGAGGGGAAGCCGTTCTTCCCCTACGCCGTCGCGAAGGACGGAGCCATGGCCGCGGTGGTCATGCTCTCGATCATCCTCATGTCGCTCTTCCTGGGGGCCGAGCTCGGTCCGAAGGCAGACCCGACGACGACGACGTACAGCCCCCGGCCGGAGTGGTACTTCTTCTTCCTCTTCGAGCTGCTGAAGATCATCAAGCCCGCGAACCTCGTGCCGCTGGCGACGATCGGCATCCCGACGATCTGCATGATCCTGCTGTTCCTGCTGCCGTTCTACGACCGCAACCCGGAGCGTCGTCCCGAGCGTCGCCCCATCGCGACCACGGCCGGCATCTTCGTGATCCTGGCCATGGGCTACCTCACCTACGAGGGCGCCCACGCGGGTGCGCCGACGCAGATCGACATGGAGACGCCGACGACCCTCGTCGCTGCGGGCGGACCCGTGCTCGAGCAGTTCGAGACGGGCAAGCAGGTCGTCGCCCAGTCGGGCTGCCAGGCCTGCCACATCATCGGGGAGAACGGCAACGACGGCCCCGGGCCGCCGCTCACCGACATCGCGACCCGCCTGCCCAAGCAGGCCATCTCGCGGACCCTCGTCAACCCCACCGCGCCGATGCCGTCGTACAAGGCGCTGCAGGAGAGCGAGCCCGAGAAGTTCGACGCGATGGTGACGTTCCTGTCGCAGCTCAAGTGAGCCCGGTGACGAGCGCCGCCGAGGCCCACGCCTCGGGAACGCTCGAGGAGCCGCAGGTCCGGGCGATGTTCGACCGCATCGCCCGGGTCTACGACCTCATGAACTCCGTCATGACGGCGGGGCTGCACCACAAGTGGCGGACGCGGGCCATCGACCTGGCGGCCGTCGGCCCCGGCTCGAAGGTCCTCGACGTCGCCACGGGCACGGGGGACCTCGCGATCGAGGCCGCGCGCCGCGTCGGCCCGAGCGGCGAGGTCGTCGGCTCGGACTTCTCCGAGGAGATGCTCGCGGGCGCCCGGAAGAAGCAGACGCCGATCCCGATCCCGTTCGAGTGGGGCAACGCGCTCGAGCTGAAGTACGAGACGGACCGCTTCGACGCCGCGACCGTGGGCTTCGGCGCCCGGAACTTCTCGGACCTCGACCAGGGCCTGCGCGAGATGACCCGGGTGGTGCGCCCGGGCGGCCGCGTCGTCGTCCTGGAGATCACGACGCCGACGAGGCCGCCGCTCTCGAGCTTCTACGAGGCATGGTTCGACAAGCTCGTGCCGCTCCTCGGGCGCTTCGACGACGCCTACACGTACCTGCCGGCCTCGGTGAAGCGCTTCCCCGGGCCGCACGACCTCGCCGCGCGCATGGACGCGGCCGGGCTCGAGAACATCCGCTACGTCCTGACGGCCGGCGGCATCATCGCGATCCACGTCGGCGAGAAGCCCGCGCCGGCCGAGGGGTCCGCCTGAGCGTCGCACCCGAGGCGGCCCCGATCGTGGAGGCCGCCGGGCCGTGGGTGCCCGGGCTGCTCGCCGCGGTCGAGGCCCGCCTCGCGGAGGTCGGTGCCGCGCACGGCGCCCGCCTGGCCGAG
>JAOPZO010000045.1 GCA_025964065.1 Solirubrobacterales bacterium
GACCCGGATCGTGGTGGCCTTCCACTTCTTCTCCTGCAGCCCCGAGAGCCCGGCCTGTCGCATCAACCGCTCGACGCGCTTGCGGCCGATCCGCTCGCCGTCGTCGACGACGAGGTCGGCCCAGATCCGTGGCGACCCATACACCTTGCGGCGCAGCTTGAAGAGCACCTCGATGCGCTCGGTCAGCCGCCTGTCTTCAAGGGCCCGGGGCGAGGGCAGGCGCCCGGCCCAGGCGTGAAAGCCCGAGCGGCTGACTTCCAAGACGCGGCACATCGTCGTGATCGAATGCTCGGCCCGCTTCGCCTCGACGAACCCGAAGATCACCTGCGGGTCCGATCGGTCTCCTGCGCGAAGAAGGCCGCGGCTTTTTTTAGGATCTCGCGCTCCTCGGCCAAGACCTTGACCTCGCGCCGCAGCCGCTTTAGCTCCTCACGCTCGCCCGAGGAAAGGCCTTCGGCCTTGCCCTCGTCGACATCAAGCTGGGCCGACCAGCTTCGCAGCGAGCCTTCCGAGACTCCGAGCTCCTTCGCGAGCTGCGGGACACCCCGGTCGCCGGAGCGCAACAGCTTCACCGCCTCGCGCTTGAACTCATCTGAATACGGCGGGACCTTGGGCATCAGCAGACATCCTCTCGAGCTGAGCTTGCTCAGCCATCAGGTGTCCACGAAAGCGGGGGAACTCCACGGCGACAGGACACTGACGCCTGAGTCGGCAACTGAAGAAGGACCCTGAAGCGGCGCCGCGGCAATCGGCGCCGCTTCGCGTTTTCGAGGCGGTCATCGAAAGCGTCACGTCACCAGCGGTCGTCGTCATGCCCTCAGCCCGCTCGCTACGCGGCTGGGAAGTGGCGCGCCAACCCGGCGGAAAGCTCCCGCACTTGCTCGCTGGTGAGGGGACCGCCGGCACTGATGCGCTTGGCCAGCGGCTTCGGGTAGAGGAGCGGGTAGCCGTCGAAGCTGAGCTTCCCGAGGACCGGGAGGTCGGCGTCGACGAAGCAGTGCGCGCCGCGGACAGGTACGTCGGGCGCAAGCTGGATCATCACCACCTCGACCAGGGCGACCTGCTTGGCGAGGCCCTCGACGAGCTTCGTCCGGTTCCGGCCTCCGATGGTCAGCCTGGCTTCGCCGAACAGCGGCTTGGTGACTGCGACCTTGCCCTTGTAACGCTTGGAGTCGATGACCCAGACGCCTGAGGGCGCGACAGCGATGTGGTCGATGTTCGCCCGGCTGCCGGGAATGCGCCGGTCGTGCAGGACAACGACATCGTCGCTCAGGTGCTTCGCCAGGACCTTGGCGACACGTTCTTCCCCGCGAGCGCCGCGCGCCCAGACCGTCTCGTGCGTCGGCTCGTCCTTGAGCGCGAGCAGGGCACCGCCGATGTGCGGGTGCTTGGTGCGGACGCGCTTCTCCCGGTTGTCCTTGCGGCGCTCGTGTTCGCGCCGCGCGCTCGCACCGGCGGTTCCGAGGTCAAGGTCGTCAGGCGCAGGCCGCTCTTCAGATGGCATCTCCTGACGCTACGGCCCGCACGGGGTCGGACCTGAGCGTCGAGTCCCTGTCTCAGCGACTGACCGGTCGGTCACGGAGCGCCTGCTCAGCCGATCCAGATGCCTCCATCCAACCCGGGGCGGTTCAACGGTCGGCGTGTCCTAGCGTTCGGTTCGGGCTGAGGCCGGGCCGGAGGCCGCGTACTCCGCGTCGGTGACCTGCTCGCCCCAGGTCACGGGGCTGCCGCTCTCGTCGTTCTGCTGCATGGCGACGTGGGCCATGAGGCGGTTGGGGGCGGCGCCGTGCCAGTGGTTCTCGCCGGGCTCGAAGAAGACGCGGTCGCCGGCACGGAGCTCCTCGATCGGGCCGCCGTGGCGCTGGCAGCGACCGACGCCCTCGGTGACGAAGATCGTCTGGCCATGCGGGTGGGTGTGCCAGGCGGTTCGTGCGCCGGGGGTGAAGTGCACGAGGGCGGCGGCGAAGGTCGAGGTTGCCTCGGGAGCGGCGGCGGCGTCGATGTAGACGTCGCCGGTGAACCAGTCGGCCGGGCCCTTCTGGGTGTCGACGGTGGTGCGCGTGATCAGCATGTCTTGGTCCTTTCGCGGTTAGGCGGTCTGGCCGCCGTCGACGATCATCGCGTGGCCGACGGTGAAGGTGGCTTCGTCGGAGCAGAGCCAGAGGACGGCGGAGGCGATCTCTTCGGGGCGTCCCAGGGGCCCGACGGGTTCTGGGGCGATGACGCCGGCGCGGCCTTCGTCGCTGTCGCCGGTGAAGCGGCTCATCATCGGAGTGTCGATGATGCCGGGGCAGATCGCGTTGATCCGGAGGCCCTCGGCGGCGTAGTCCAGAGCAGCCGACGTGGTCAGGCCGATGAGTGCGTGCTTGGCCGCCGCGTAGGCGGCCCGCCCCTTGAAGCCCTTGACCCCGGCGCCGGAGGAGGTGTTGACGATCGCGCCGCCAGGACGCGCTCCCGGCTATCCCGTGGTCGCGGTCTCCTGCGTGCCGGAGCGGCGTGACAGATCTCTCACGAGCCCTCTCCTCGATGACGGAGGGTGCGCCCAGCGCACGCGGCGACGGGGCCGGCCGGGTCGGCCGATGCTCGAAGCCGGCCGACGGAACCGCGAACCCGGTCACCGCCGGACCCGACAGCCCATCGATGTGCTCCTCCAACGAGCCGAAGCGCCCGCGCGGCTCACCTGGAGCACGACGGACGCCGCGCCGAGCGCACGGTCACCGCCCCACCACAGCTGCGCCTCGCGTGTCATCTTTGGAAGCGCGATGAGATTCCCGGGACATCCCCTCAGACTTATGAAAGCGGCGGTCGGAGCACTGGGCCTGCGCGCGACCGCAGACGACGACGGGGCCAGGACTCGCGTGCACGCTCGAGACGGTGAGCCTGCCCCGGCGGGCACCCTCGCGCCGGCGGCGGCTGAAGCTGCCTTGCCCACGAGCAGGCGGCCCAGCGAACGCGACGCGCTTCTAGCCGAGCTCGTCGAGCAGCGCCCGGGCATCATCGTTGCCGAGGCCGCCGCGCAGATCAGCGTCCACCCCACGGCGCTCTACCCGATCATCCGCCGCCTGGAGATCAGCGGCCAGATCGTCAAACTCGGCCGCGAGCTCCACCCACCGGGCACCCCGGGCACGGAACAGCTTCGGTGCGAGGAAGGCCACGTCTGGACCCGGCCCACCGTTCGCGGCCGCAAGCCGCGACGGTGTCCCCGCCACCGCTGAGCACTCCGGCGCTCCTCGTCGGAGCGCCGCCGGCAGGGGCCAGGCCACCACCGCAACAGGCAACGACCTCCCACGACCTCAGCGGCTCCTCCAGACCGGCGGCAAGGGTGTGAGAACAGCCCCGACCAGAGAGCCCGAACAAAGGCCGGACCGACGAAGAGGTCCCGGGTTCACTTCGAGCCGGCGTGGCCGACCACCAGGGAATGGCCGAGCCATCGACGGCGGGGAGCTGGTTGTGCCCGGACCCCGCCGACCGGGGCCGGGTCCTGGACATGGAGGCCCGGTTGCGGCCCGTCCGCGCCGGGACCATGGCCGTCCTGGCCGTCGCCCTGGTCGTCTGCGGCCCGTGGCTCGGATTCTGGACGCTCGTGCCGCTGGCCGTCACCACGCTCGGCTTCCACGTCCTCGGGCGCGGCATCGAACGCGCCGACCGCCCGGAGCTGCGCATCGCGGCGGCCTGGGTGCTCTCGGTGGTCGCCATCGGCGGGGCGGTGGCCGCGTCGGGCGGACCGGA